>CAISUK010000001.1 GCA_903888645.1 uncultured Pseudomonadota bacterium
ACTTTGAGTACGATCTGACGCTCGCCATTATGAAGGTTTCGCGTCCAACGACACCGGGTGTCGGCATCCTGAAAGTCGATACCTTGCAGGCCCTTCCTGAACAGATCATGCGCCAGATACCAAAGGACAAACAGCAGGAAGAGCGTACCGAGGTGAAATTCGCTTCCCTCTTCGAGAAACTCAAAGACCTTCCCACCCGCCTCTGGTACGCCCGGCAGGCGCTGGAGCAGGGCTGGAGCCGAGACACGCTCACGGTGCAAATCAAGCACCGGGCGCACGAGCGCCAAGGCGGTGCCGTTTCCAACTTCGCGAACACCCTCGCGGAGCCGCACGCCAGTCTCGCTCAGGGTCTGCTGAAAGACCCCTATCTCTTCGACTTTCTGACCCTGGAAGAACCCTTCCATGAGCGCGAACTCGAAACCGGATTGCTCGCCCACATCCAGAGATTTCTGATCGAACTCGGACGCGGCTTTGCCTTCGTGGGGCGTCAATATCGGTTGGAGGTCAGTGATCGCGAGTTTTATCTCGACCTGCTGTTCTACCACCTGCATCTGCGCTGCTTCATCGTGGTCGATCTCAAGACGGGCGACTTCAAACCAGAGTATGCCGGGAAGATGAACTTCTACTGCTCAGTCGTCGACGACCAGCTACGCCACCAGCACGACGCTCCCACCATCGGTCTCATCCTCTGCCAGACGAAGGACCGTATAATCGCAGAATATGCCCTGCGCGACATCAATAAGCCCATTGGGGTCGCTGACTACGAACTGACGCGTGCCTTGCCGCCGGAATTGGCCAGCAGCCTACCGAGCATTGAGGATATTGAGGCAGAACTTTCTGCAAGTATGAAGGATGAAGGCTGAAGTATGAAATCCGAGCCCGCTGCATCTTCATCCCTCACCCTTCATCCTTTCTTTGAACAGTTCGACCAATTCGCGGATGCGCCTAGTGCGGTGGCGAAGATGCGGGAGTTGATCCTTAAGCTCGCCGCCCAAGGAAGGCTTGTCGATCAGGATGACACCGATGAGCCAGTTGACACCTTTCTCAACCGAATTTGGTCAGAGAAGACAGGGGGCCGTGCTCAGATTACCGAGGCGGGGAAGGCGCAACCGTTCGAGTTGCCCGGCCATTGGCGTTGGGTCGTTTTGGCCGAGATCACCCAGTTCTCGATTGGTAAGACGCCGCCACGCGGCAATTCGAGCTACTGGTATCCAGAGGACCATAGCTGGGTGTCCATCGCCGACATGAAGCACTACGGCACTATAACTGAAACAAAGGAGCGAGTGTCGGCGTTGGCAGCGCACGAAGTGTTCCGGCAACGCTTCGCGGAGCCGGGAAGTATCTTGATGAGTTTCAAGCTGACGATCGGCAAGGTCGCACGCGTAGGGATTCGTTGTTTCCACAATGAGGCCATCATTTCCCTTCGGGCGCCAGAACCCGAATTGACCGATTATCTTTTTCGGTTCCTCCCAATATTCGCTGCGCTCCAGACAAGTAACAACGCAATTAAAGGTAGTACCTTGAACAAGGGCTTACTGACATTGCTGCCGATCGCTCTCCCACCCCTCGCCGAGCAGAAGCGGATCGTGGCGAAGGTGGATGAGTTGATGGCGTTGTGTGATCGGCTGGAGGCGCAGCAGCAGGAACGGGAGACGCGGCACGCCGCACTGGCCAGCGCGTCGCTGGCCCGCTTTGGCGACGCGCCCACACCGGCCAACCTTCAGTTCCTTTTCCACTCGTGCTATACCATCACCCCGGCGGACCTGCGTAGGTCCATCCTCACCCTCGCGGTTCAAGGCAAACTCGTCCCACAAGTCCAAGAGGATGGCGAGACACAAACGGTGTCGATGGAAGAGCTTGTCGGGCGAAAGAATCTGAAGAATGGCCTGTCTTTGTCTCCCGTTGAGGGAGCATCAGATTTTGTTTGTCTTCCGTTGTCTGCAATGAAGGGGTCGACAATCGAATGTAGTGTCGGAAAGCCGATTCATCTTACCGCTGATCGGGCAGCGCCATATTTGGTGAAGCGAGGCGACATATTCATCATTCGCGGGAATGGCAGCAAAGAGCGTGTTGGCATTGCAGGCATGGTTCGGTCAAGTCCTCCGAATGTGCTCTTTCCTGATCTCTTTATTCGCGTGCCACTCCCACCGAACAAGATCGACGGCGAGTATTTCTTAATCGCATGGAACAGCCCGGTGACTCGCGTGATGCTGGAGAATCTCGCAACGACGACCTCAGGTATTTGGAAAGTCAATCAGGGGCACATTTCAGAATGCGAAATTCCACTGCCCCCTCTCGCCGAACAACGCCGGATCGTGGCCAAGGTGGATCAACTGATGGCCTTGGTAGACCAATTGGAAGCCCAACTTGCCGCTTCCCGCGCCACCGCCGCGAACCTCCTCGAAGCGCTCGTCGCCGAACTTTCTGAAGGATGAACGCCGAAGGATGAAGGCGGCATTGATCGTCGCACTGGCTACTGGAGGTCAAGGCTTTACCGTGAAAGTCGCGCCGGGAGCGCGCTCAAATTCTCCCTCCCCTATTGGG
>CAISUK010000002.1 GCA_903888645.1 uncultured Pseudomonadota bacterium
CGAGAACGCGATCTCGGCATCCAGCCCCTGCATCAGCGCCTCGACGATCAACTGATCCCACGAACCGTTGAAGTTGCCGCGCCGGTACAGAAGAGTCTGACTTTCGGCAATGGGCTCTCGCAGACGTGCCGCGAACGGCGCGCGCACGCGGCCTATCGTGGTTTGCATCGTGGCATCAGCGGGCAGCAGGTCCGAGAAAACGGGCAGCAGGCGGTAATGCCAGTCGGCGACGCGGCCGTCTTTGACTTCAAAATCGACGACCGCGAGGAACTTGCCGTGCGATCCGGCATTGGTGACGATGGTGCTGCCACCCCGGTTGGCAACGACGCTGGGCACCGGCACGCCATCGTGCGTGTGTCCGCCCAGGATCATGTCGATGCCTGAGATGCGGGAAGCCAGCTTGAGGTCAATGTCCATGCCGTTGTGGGAGAGCAGGACGACGACCTGCGCGCCTTGGCTGCGCACCTTCTCGACCAGCACTTGTAGCCGCGCTTCATCGATGCCAAAGGCCCAGTCCGGCGTGAAATGCGCGCCGTTTGCCTGCGGCGTGTAGGGAAATGCCTGGCCGAGAATCGCTACCGCAATACTGTTCTGTTCGCGCATGACGTAGGGGTCGAAGACGGCGTCGGCGTTGCCTTTGCCGACAATGTTCTGCGCCACGAAAGCGATGCGGTCCTTGAAGTCGTTGCGCACGACGTGCAGCACGCGCTTGGCCCCGTAAGTGAATTCCCAGTGTCCGGTCATGACGTCCACACCGAGTGCAAGCGAGGCGTCCACCATGTCCTGGCCCGCCGTCCAGAGCGCCGTGGCCGAGCCTTGCCAGCTGTCACCGCCATCGAGCAGCAGCGCCAGGGGCCGGCTGCTCTTCAGTCGGTTGACCAGGGTTGCGAGATGGGCGAAACCTCCAACCTTGCCGTAGGCCTGCGCTGCCGCCTGAAAGTCGAGATGAGAGAACGCGTAGGCGTTGCGGCTGCCGGCTTCGAGGCCATAGGCGCGAAGCAGCGGCGAGCCGACAAGGTGCGGCACCTTCCCGCTTGCGCTGCCAACGCCGAGATTGATGCTGGGTTCCCGGTAGTAGATCGGCAGCAACTGGGCGTGGCAGTCGGTGAAGTGCAACAGATGGACGTTGCCGAAGACGGGAATATCGTAAAGCGCGTCGTCTCGCAGCAAGCTGTTGGCGCTGGCGGCGCGGTCGGTTTTCATTGAAGAATCTCCATTCTTGAGTTGGCAGCCGATCACGCGAGCCGTGCGGTGAGCAGCATGTAAACGATCATCGCCATACACATCACGGTGACCATCGCAGTGACAACGATCACGAGTCCGCGATCCGGACCTACGGCGCCCTTCTCGATGGACAAGTTCACCATGTGGTAGCGCCACGCGGCGAGCACGGCTAACACGCCGCCGAACGCCATCATGCTGACGCCGATCGGCATCGAAGCCCCCGTGTGGTGTAACGCGAGGCCGGGCTGCAGCCTGGCGGCCAACTCGTTCAACCAGACACTGAATTTCGCCACCACGAAACCCAGGCTGA
>CAISUK010000003.1 GCA_903888645.1 uncultured Pseudomonadota bacterium
GATCGTCGCCGACCTGCTCGAAGAAGACCTCAATACGCACGAGAAACTCGATTACCTCGATCTCGCCGTCAAGCTCGAAACATTGGTGCGCGGCAAGTTGGCCAGCGATTCCTATGACATTGAGATCATCGGCTTCGCCAAGCAGATCGGCGATGTCGCCGCCGGCGCCAAGGGCGTCGCCGAGTTCTTCGCCCTGGCCATGCTGCTGACCACACTGGCCGTCTATTGGTATTGCCGTTCGCTGCTGCTGACCATCCTGCCCATTGTCTGCTCGATGGTGTCGGTGGTCTGGCAGTTTGGCACGCTGACCCTGCTCGGCTTCGGTCTCGACCCGCTGGGCATCCTGGTGCCTTTCCTGGTTTTTGCCATTGGCGTATCGCATGGTGTGCAGCAGATCAACGCCATTTCCAAGGCGGTGGCCGGCGGCGCCGATCCGATGGCGGCGGCCCGCGAAAGCTTTTCCAGTTTGTTCATCCCCGGCACGCTGGCGCTGGTCACGGCCTTCGTCGGCTTCATCACGCTGGTCATGATTCCGATTCCGATGATCCGCGAATTGGGTATCACCGCGTCGATCGGTGTCGGCTACAAGATCGTGACGAATTTGATCATGCTGCCGGTGGCAGCGTCGTTCTTCCGCTTTTCCCGCTCTTATGCGTTGCGCCTGGAGAATCTCCAGGCCAAGCGCGGCGCCATCATCGAGCGACTTGGCTTTATCGCCGACATCAATCACGCCCGCATCGTGCTGGCTCTGGCGGCGGTGTTGTTCGGCGTGGCCGTCTGGCAGAGCCACGGCCGGCACATCGGCGCACTGCAGCCCGGCGCCCCGGAATTGCGCGCCGATTCGCGCTACAACCGCGACGTCGAGGACATCGTCAAGCGCTTTGATGTCGGCATGGACGTGCTCACCGTGGTTTTTGAAACGCCGCAGGATTCCTGCAATCGTTTCGAGGTATTGAACTACATCGATCAATTCACGCTGCATATGGCGCAAGTGCCCGGGGTGCTCTCGGTCACGTCCTTGGCATCACTCGCCAAGTTCGCCAACTCCGGGTTGAACGAAGGTAATCCGAAAATGAACGCGCTGCCCCGCGACCAGAAGGCGCTGCAAGTGGCGGTCGGCAATCTGCCGGAGGCGGGCGGGCTGTACAACAAGGAATGCACCATGATGGCGGCCAGCGTGTACCTCGCCGACCACAAGGCAACCACCATCAAGCCGGCCATCGCCGCGGTCAAGGAATTCCGCACCCAGTTCGATCCGGCCGCGCTCGGCATCAAGGTGCGCCTGGCTTCCGGAAACATCGGCGTGCTGGCGGCAACCAACGAGGAAGTGGAGGCGCGCGAACTGCCGATGATGCTCTACGTCTATGCGGCGATCATGATCCTGGTGCTGGTCGCCTATCGCGACTGGCGGGCCATGCTGGCCTGCTGCGTGCCGCTGACGCTGGCCACTTTCCTCGGCTACTGGTTCATGAAGACGCTGGATATCGGCCTCACCGTGGCGACCCTGCCGGTGATGGTATTGGCTACCGGTATCGGCGTCGATTATGCGTTCTACATTTACAACCGGCTGCTCATCCATTTGTCCCGCGGCGAGGACATGAAGATGGCGCTGCAAGGTGCGCTGCGCGAAGTCGGCATCGCGACGATTTTTACCGCGATCACGCTCTCGGTCGGCGTGGCGACGTGGGCGCTATCCGACCTCAAATTCCAGGCCGACATGGGCATCCTGCTGACCTTCATGTTCATGGTAAACATGGTCATGGCGATTACCGTATTGCCCGCTTTCGCGGTGAAGCTCGATTCGCTGTTCCCGCGCAAGGGGCCGGTCAAGGCGCCAGCCATCGGCCATTGAAACGGACTCATGACATGACAGGAAGAAACTGCATTCTGGCCACGCTGTTGTCACTGCTGGCGATTGCCGGGGCGACTGCATCAGCGCACGCCGAGGCGGACAAGCCGGCAGAGGAAACGCTGCGCAGCGCACCACACATCGCCCACGTTGAACGCGCCCCGATCATCGCCGCAGCGCGCGCCGGCAAGCGCATCGTCGCGGCCGGCGATTACGGCGTGGTCATTCTTTCCGACGACGCCAAGACCTTCCGTCAGGCGCGCGATATGCCGACGCGCACAGTTCTCACCAGCCTGTTTTTTCTTGATGACAAGCGCGGTTGGGCGGCCGGCCATGACGGCACGGTAGTCGCCACCAGCGACGGCGGCGAAACTTGGCGGGTGCTGCGCGAAGAGCGCGGCAAGGAGCGCGCGCTGCTCTCCGTCTGGTTCGAGAACGAACTGCATGGATTGGCCGTCGGCCAGTTCGGGCTGGTTCTGGAAACTGACGACGGCGGCAAGACCTGGCGCGAACGCAAACTGGTTGAAGACGGGCAGGCCGGCGACCGCCACCTCTACGCCATATTTCCCGGCGGCGATGGCCTGGTTTTCGTCGCCGCCGAGTCCGGCGCCATTTTCCGCTCCGCCGATACCGGACGCACCTGGAAGCTGGTGCAAACCGCCAACAAAGGATCGTTCTGGACCGGCGCTCGGCTCGCCGACGGCTCGCTGCTGGTGGCAGGAATGCGCGGGCACATTTTCCGCAGCGACGACAAGGGCCTCACCTGGAACGAAACAGCCAGCGGCACCATGCAGTCGCTGACCGGCATCGTCGAGCATGCCGATGGCAGCGTAGACCTGATCGGCATGTCGGGTGTCATGCTGGCGCGCAAGAGCAAAGGGCTGAGCTTCGAGCCGACGCTGCGCGCCGACCGCACCAATCTGACCGCAGCGGTAGCCGGCGAAGGCCCGGTGGATGTGCTGTTTTCCCTGAGTGGTCTAGTGACCGGTCAGTGATCACCCGAGAGGCTGTCGAGAATTCGTTAAGCTTGTCCTTCGCGCTCGTTCCACAGAGACTTCCTTCGGTCGTCCCACGGGGACTTCCTTCGGTCGTCGCCCCGGCGAAGGCTGGGGTCGAGATCGTTAAACCGCTTTCTGGGTATCCGGATTCTCCGATTGATATGGAAATGGCATCATGCGTCGCATCACGTCGTCAATGGGTTGGCGATTTCTAAGATAGGGCTCGATGTCAGCCTGCGACCCAAAGCGGAAATAGCGGCTGCTCCGTACCGGCCGTTCAGGCAAACCCCGTTTATGCGAAACGGACTTCTACGAACCGGCCGTTGGCGACCTCACCCAATGCTCGGCCGAAGGCCACCAGGCCCAAGACTCCTTGACGTAGTGGCTGATGGTGCGCGCTCAAACTTCCGAATACGCTACCGCATTAACGGGGCAGCGACGCTTTTTCGGCTGCTTGGTGTCGCGTTCAGCCGATGCAAAACAATCGCCCATTTTCGACCTCGGTACCTTCGTTTCATGGATAGCAACCGGAACTACTTCGTCGGCATCGCCGCGGCTGGACCCATAGGCACTTGAATCTTGCGCACTGGCGCCTGCAGCGACTGACTCGAGCCGTCGTCGAATCTTAGCGTGAGCGGCACAATATCGCCCTCTTGCAGAGGCTTGGTCAAGCCGATCAGCATGACATGGTAATCGCCGGGCTTGAGCACTGTTTCGCCCTTGGCCTTGACACTGATGTCATGGACCGGCCGCATCTTCTTCATGCCGCCTTCCTCGATCACGGTGTGCAGCTCGGCCTTCTTCGACGCCGGACTATCGGCACCAATCAGCTTGACGTCCTTGTCGCCCTGGTTGCGGATGACCATGAAGATGCCGGTGTTCTCAGCGGTCGGTGGTACCAGGCGGACGTGTGGATCGCCGATGGAGATGGCGCCGTCGGCCAGTGCCGCTCCTGCCCAGAGTGTGGCGAACACCGCAGCCAGTAGAAATCGTTTCATCGTTGTGCTCCTGTCGTGAGGTTGCGGGAATCATTTTGCCGAGTGCGGAAGGGCGGCACGCAGCGCTGCAGCTATTTCCAACGGTGGTGCGCCATAGGGCACGCTGCGGGAGAGCTTGCCGTCGGTGCCGACCACGTAGAGGAAAGACGAGTGGTCGACCACGTAATTTGCGGCCGAATCGACTTTCTGCTTGGCGAAAAGCACGCCGTACTGCTTGGCGACGGCGGCCAGTCTTTCTTCGCTGCCTCTCAACCCCAGCATGGTCGGGTAGAAAAAGCGACTGTATTCCGCCATGCGCTTGACATCGTCGCGTGCGGGGTCGAGGGTAATGAAGAGCGGTTGAATTTGCGTCGCATCCGCAGGCGTCAGGCTTCTCATGGCGCCGCCGAGCGCCGACAGCGTGGTCGGGCAGGCATCAGGGCAGAACGTGTAGCCGAAATAGAGGACGACGACCTTACCGCGAAACTGCTTCAGCGCAACGGGGCCGGCGGTCGAGTCAAGCGTGAAATCGCCACCTTTGGCAACTCCGGTCTCGTGCGCCAGGCCATGGGTTCCGTCATGAGCGGCAACCAGCCCGATGCTTGCGATGCTCAGAACGCTAACGAGAAGCAGGCTTGACAAGCGGAACGGAGTGCGTGCGCGTTGATCGGTATGCATGAGAGCCTCACGAGTGGATCCTTGAATCGGCGAGTGGCTGATTATGGGGCCGACAGTGGCAATCAAGGGTGTGACAAGTTGTCGCAGGCTGCTGGCGCCTTGGGGGAAAAACTTATCGCGTTGGGAAATGGTTCCGTTTCTTGGTGCAGGGGAAGCGCCCAGCAATTCCCCCATATTCGCTTCACGTAGGACGGCACTAGTCTTTACGTCTTCAAGGTGCCGGGGAAAATCAGCGGCTTCGTAATCGAGTCGAGTATGAATTTGCGTCAGAAGTCGGTCTGAAGCAAGACGATGACATTCGATCTGGCCAGGTGCCCGTAGCCGATGTTCCTTCATAGCTGCCTTTGACTTGGCACCGCTAACCATAACCGAACTTTGCCGGCGGCTTTTGATTTTCCCTCCTGGCGGTTGGCTACGCTGCAACTGCTGTCAGTCCGGCGAAGGTCGCCAACACTAGGGTGGCCCATTCAATAGAGCTTTGGGCTTAGATGCCTAGGCTTTGCGCAAGATGTCAACGCGAAGTGGATTGGAAAAATTGGCGCCAAGAACCGTCAAATGAGACTCGAATTTACTGCGAACAGTATCGAGTAAATCCGATGAAAGCTGATGATTGGTATGCGTTACCCGAATCATCCGTTCTTCGAAATGCTCGAAGCTATCAAAATGTCCAGGGGTAGAGAAGAAGCGCTGTTTGACGAGTGCGAAGTGCCCAAGCTTGATGGCCCGTTGGACCGCTGAAAAGGCGGCTTCGCGAACCTCCTGCTCGTCATGAAACAGGCGCAGAATTTCATTGAACGCCCCGGCGTAAACGGGCTCCGAAATCCACGCCAGACCGCCTGGCTTCAAAACTCTCCGAATCTCACTAAAAGCTTTATCCATCATGCTTGTCGGAACGTGATGGAGCGACTTGAACATCATGACTATGTCAAATGAGCCGTCCGCGGCCGGAATCGCTTCGGCCGCGCCTTTGCGAAAACTGACGGTCGGCAGGTCATTAATCTGCAGGTTCCGAGCATGCTGGATTTCGTCGACTTCCAATGCCACGATAGATGAAACGTCTCCGGACAGCGCAATGGTGCGGGTCTTCTCTGCTTTGCCGCAGCCAATTTCGAGAACTTTGGCATTCTCCAGTTGTAGTTCAGCGACGATCAACTCGTATTCATCGCAAAGGTGTTCAGCGGTCGGGTCTGCAATCTTCATGATGGACTTGGTACCAATCAAATGTCGGCGTTGCCGGCCGACAATTTATTCAAAACGTGGAAACACTTTCACGATCTTGTTCGGGACTTCACCCTTGCCTGCCAATCCAATCGCACTAGCTTCCATGACGGCAGTTATCATTACAGCAATCAGAGTCGGCATCAGCGCCACACGCGTGAGCGAAGTCCATAAGATGCGCTGCATGCTTGCTTCATGAGCCCCCTGACTGAGCAGCCAGGCCAGCAAGATTAGCAGCGCCGAAGCAGCGTAGCCAATCATGAGCCATTTGGCATGAAGGAATGTCAATCGCCAATGCGCAGCCGGAAACCATTGGCTGGTTTGTCGAGCACGGACGAAAATGTAGCCAATGAGCGTTAGCGAGCACAGGAGCGGGATCAGCAATCCCGACATTCCGACATTCAATACAATGATTGCGGGCGTCATAAATAGATCCAGAACAAACAGGCCCGATACGAACAGGTTGTGGGGGACTTTCGCCTGCATGATCTCTGACTGTGTCACTTCAAACTGCATTGATCTCTCCATTGGCTGTCGATGTCAGGATTCGCATCGAGGCTTCCCTTGGACCAAATAGGGAAGAATTGGGCGTAGCGAAAACGCCCAAAACTCCTGAGATCTGGGAGCAACGATAATCGGATGGCCAAGCAGATGTGTAGTCTGGGCTGGAGACACCACCACCAAGTTAGTCACCGACTATCAGTATATTCCTATGTAGCGATTTATATTCGGAACTAGAAAATGATTTTGGAGAGATGCAGATTGAACGGGTTGATCGCACTTTTCAACACACGATCTCAATCGGTACGTGGTGTAGATTATGCTGTTCAAGGCCCGGTGTGGTAGACATTCGCCGGCGTAGGGGTCAGCGGGCCTCATTTGGGATTGGTTTCAGACATGATGCGGATCGCGGAGAGCGTATTCAGTGCAATCATGGTGCTCGGTGCTCTCCTTTGGCTTTGGTACCACGCACACACTCATGCTCGGGAACGACGGCATGGAGGTCGTTTCAAGCCATGATTGGTTTGCCCGGAGCCGTCTGCAAAGACCCACGCCAGAAACGCCTTCGCGCCCGCGTCACCGGTGTGGAGATTCTCCGAATAAAGATCGACAACAACTTGAACTAGGGAGCGAATACGAATGCGGCCCATCTTTGAGATCGTACTTGGATTGTCATTGGTAATCGGGACCTTGAGCGTCCATGGTATTGGGATGTACCTGGTCATGCATCGATTCGAAGTCCATTGGCAGGCTTACTTCATGGAAAAAAGTGAAGTCCGGCGCCAACTCTATTTCGGCCATCTGATCATCATCATGCTGCTGACGCACATCCTTGGTGTCTTGATTATCGCCACGGTGCTTTTTGCCATCCAGGCCATGCCTGATTTGCGCACCGCTTTCTACTTCTCTGGCGAAACCTACACTACGCTGGGATTTGGCGATGTCGCCCTGCCTTTGGGGTGGCGGCAACTGGCGCTGTTTATCGCGATGGCAGGCCTGCTCAGTTTTGGATGGTCAACGGGGGTGCTTGTGCATATCGTCGGGAAGACCTA
>CAISUK010000004.1 GCA_903888645.1 uncultured Pseudomonadota bacterium
AGCAATTGCTCCGGCGTCATGCCGCGCAACTCGTCGCCGCTGATGACCTTGGGATCATCGGACTTCACCAGGCCGATCTGCCGGGCAATCGCCAGCGCCGTGTGCGGGTCGTCGCCGGTGACCATGATGATGCGGATGCCGGCGGTGGCACAGCGGGCGATCGCCTCCGGCACTTCGGCGCGCGGCGGGTCTTCCAGGCCGACCAGGCCGGTCAGGGTCATACCGCTTTCCTCGTTTGTCATACCTTCTGGGATCGCGCAATGGGCAAAAGCGATCACGCGCAGGCCGGCCTCCGTCATCTGCTGCTGCGCCGCCAATACCATTGTCTTGGCGCTGGCGTCGAGTGCCACGGGTTTCGTCGTTGTAGCGGCGTCGTTGCCAGCGTCGAGCTGTATGAAATCGCAGGCGGCGAGCACCGCTTCCGGCGCGCCCTTGCAATAGAGCAGCCGACCCTGCGGGCTCTCGAACAATACCGACATGCGTTTGCGGTCAGTATCGAAGGGAATCTCGTCAATGCGCTTGAAATCGCCAAGCTCGCCTGCGATCTGCCGACCCATGCTGGCCAGCGCCACCTCCATCGGGTCGCCGAGCAGTTTGCTTTGTCCGTCCTCGTTTACGACCTTCAGGCTGTGGCAGAGCGCTGCGTTGACGAACAACTCGCAGTTGCTCCGGGTCCGCTGCGCTTGTGCGGCAAGATCGCCAATGGCCAAAAAATCCCCGCCCAGCCACAGACGTTGCACCGACATGCGGTTCTGCGTCAGGGTGCCGGTCTTGTCGCAACAGATGGTTGTCGTCGAGCCCAGCGCCTCGACCGCCGGCAGGTGACGAACCAGGGCGTTGCGCCTGGCCATGCGCTTGGTGGCCATGGCCAGCGATAATGTCACCGTCGGCAGCAAGCCCTCCGGAACATTGGCCACGATGATGCCAATGGCAAACAGCAGATTCTCCCAGATCGGTAATCCCATAATCCAGCCAATGCCGAACAGCACCACGCCCATGCCGGTGGCAAGTGCCGCGACGATCCGCGAAAGGCGCGCGATTTCACGTTGCAGCGGTGACGAGGAGGCACCGGCGGTTTGCGTCAGATGCGCGATCCGGCCAAATTCCGTACGCATGCCGGTGGCGTACACCACGGCATGGGCCTGACCGGACACCACCGAAGTGCCGGCTAGCAAGACGTTCTTTGCATAGACTGGCGATTGTTCGCTGCTCGGCGCGGCGTTCCTCGTCTGTGGCAGCGATTCGCCGGTGACGGTTGCGTTATTCACGCGCAAGCCGAACGCCTCTATCACGCGGCAGTCGGCGGCAACGATGGAGCCTTCCTCGAGCAACACGATATCGCCCGGTACCAAATCGGCGGCGAGCAATTCAACGATGACGCCGCCGCGCAGCGCCTGACCCTTCTGCGGCAATAACTCGCGCAGTGCGGCCACCGCCTGCTCGGCCTTGTATTCCTGCCAGAAAGAAAAGACACCGTTGATGATGATGACGCCGACAATGGCCACGCCGAGACGGATCATGCCCTGGCCCGGTTGGAAATACTCGGCGAGAAAAGCCAGCGCGGCCCCGACCCAGAGAATGATGGCGAAGAAGTGGGTGAACTCGCGGGCGAAACGAAGCAGCAAATGTTCGTGCCCGACTTCTTCGAGATGGTTAGGGCCAAATTCAAGCAGCCGGCGCACCGCCTCGGCTGCATCGAGCCCGGCGGCCGTCGTCTTCTGGTCGACCAGGGATTGCTCGACAGTTAAACCGTGAATAGGCACGGCGCGACGAGCTTAGGGCTCTTTCCGAAAATTGGCGGTTTCATTCGAAGACGGTGAGTGTCTGAGTGCAGCTGTCAGCCTGGCCATTTGCGCTTCAGCCTAGCTTCAGCCTATGATTTGGGATATCCCGACTTCCGCCACTTGAGGCGCTCGGTTCCCGTGAGAACGTGTTCAAGTTTTGTTTCCATGTCAAGCTCGGCATCGGGCCGGTTTTCAAATCCAGCATACCGAGGCGCTCGCCATCGCAATCTGCGGACGAACTCTAAGGGCCGCATTGATTAGCGTCTGTGCGCTAGCCAACAGATAGCTTCGGCCGGAAATGGGCCCGAGAAAAGAGTCGAGGATGAGTTGCGACGCCTTCTTTGCAATATGCATATCACTGAGAAGCCCTTGATGCGACTGTTGATGGCGCCGTGGCATTCGCTGAAATCTGGCGTTATCGCATTCACTGCAATTGACCCTGGCTTGTGACGCCGGTAGAATCCGCCGTCGTCGGGGTGTAGCGCAGCCCGGTAGCGCGCTTGCTTTGGGAGCAAGATGTCGAGAGTTCGAATCCCTCCACCCCGACCAATAAATCAATGACTTATGAATAGTTATTTCAGATTGAAAGGAATTATATTAGGCGTTTACCTAATGTAATTCCCGAAATAGGCAATTTGCATTACTTTTCACCGCCGAGATTCGCCGGGTACAGAATAGCCCGGTCTATACAGGACAGGAGAAGGCGCGACGGATTCAGAACTCGAATCAGCAGAAGGACATGCTGGCGAGGAAGTTCATGCCACGATGATTTTTTACCTCGTGGTAAGATTGGCGAATGGCTACCATCCTTTTTGATTCGCACACCTTCGTCAAACGCCTGCAAGACGCAGGAATGCCCCCTGCGCAGGCTGAGGCTTTCGTACAGGCGCAGCAGGAAATTCTCGCGCAAGCCTTAGATTCGACGCTGGCGACCAAGATGGATTTGCTGAAACTGGAAGCGAAGGTCGATAAGTTGCAATGGATGGGAGGCATCATCATTGCTATTTCCATCGCCAACTTCGCCAAGCAATTTTTCTGATGTCAGAGTTGCTGACTAAGGCCGCTCTAAAAACTGATTTGCTTGTCTTTGAGCAACGCCTTGTTTTCAAGCTAGCTGTTATCTTCGCCGCCCTCGTCGGCATCGCAGTCGCCTTCCTGAAACTGTCGCCCTGAAAGAAAACCCCGCACGAGGCGGGGTTGTTGGTTAGGCGGCTAGTTTGACATCCTGTCAACCCATCTTCATGGCAATTTGTTGGGGCGTGGTGCGGTAGTAGCACTGTAACTGGTTCAGATCGGCATGACCGGAGATTTTAAGCAGTTCCAGACCGTTCATGGTTTGGGCTAACCGGGTCAGTGCATGGGCACGGAAATCGTGGAAGTGCAAATCCTCAATACCTTGATTGCTTCTGCCACGGGCGAATTGCGTAGTTACCGATGCTACCGCCAGATCAAAAATTGTTTTGTCATGGTCAGGGTTGAATGTCAGAGGGCGCATTCTCTCAATAAGCGACTGGGCTTCGGGCGATAGTGGAACGACATGCGCTGCCCCTGTTTTGGTGTCTGCCTTACCAAGTCGTGTGCGATTCGACCCCTGATGCTTTGTTTTCTTCGTGAATCCCCGCCAGCAGGCACTGACGACACCGCAGTTCATGTGCAGAAACTGAAGGATCAGGCGAAGTCGATCCGGATCGATGCTGGTCTTGCTTTCAAGGCAAAGCAGGATGAATGCGGCAAGAAGCTGTTTAACATCGACGATGACTGCCTCAACGAGGCGAGGCAAGCCAAGAAGAAGGCACTTGCGCAAGCGCGACTCCTGGAAGACCAGGCGGCGGATCCTGGAACCACTGCGTCCGTGCGTATCCGGATAGCGCCTCCTTTCCGGCTGGCATATGATATGCGCCTACCCGCACAGTCCTGACAAAAACAGCCGTGAAACACGATCTCACCGAACGCGACATCGTCACCAAGTTCATCATCCCGGCCCTGGTTGCCGCGGGATGGGACTTGCACACGCAAATCCGTGAGGAGGTCACTTTCACCAAGGGCCGCATCATCGTGCGCGGCAAGCTGCACATCCGCGGCGCGACGCAACGCGCCGACGGCATCATCTACTACAAGCCGAATATTCCCATCGGTGTGATCGAAGCCAAGGATGGCAGCCACACTGTCGGTGCAGGGATGCAGCAGGCTCTGACCTACGGAGATACCCTCGACATTCCTTTCGTCTATTCCAGCAACGGCAGCGGATTCCTCGAACATGACCGCACCGGCCAAAGCGATCCGGTCGAACGTGAGCTGACCCTCGCCGCTTTTCCCTCGCCCGAAGAATTATGGGCGCGCTACTGCCGTTGGAAGGGGCTGCACATGGCCGAGGCGCGCCGGGTGGTAGAGCAGGACTACCACATCGACAGCAGCGGCAAGGCGCCCCGCTATTACCAGCTCAATGCCATCAACCGCGTCGTCGAGGCCATTGCGCGCGGACAGCAGCGCCTGCTCTTGGTCATGGCGACCGGTACGGGGAAGACCTACACCGCCTTCCAGATCATCTGGCGACTGTGGAAGAGCAAGACAAGAAAGCGCATCCTCTACCTCGCCGACCGCAATATCCTGATCGACCAGACCAGGCTCAACGACTTCAAGCCTTTTGGTCAGGCCATGACCAAGATTACCAATCGCACGGTTAACAAAGCGTTCGAGATTTACCTGTCGCTCTATCAGGCGGTCACCGGCAGCGAAGAAGAGCAGAACATCTACAAGCAGTTCTCGCCGGATTTCTTCGACCTGATCATCGTCGACGAATGCCATCGCGGCAGCGCCGCCGAGGATTCGGCCTGGCGCGAGATTCTCGACTATTTCCGCGGCGCCACGCACATCGGCCTGACCGCCACGCCGAAGGAAACCAAGGACGTTTCCAACATCCATTACTTCGGCGAGCCGGTCTATACCTACTCTTTGCGCCAGGGCATCAATGACGGATTCCTCGCCCCGTACAAGGTCATCCGCATCGACTTCGACAAGGATCTGCAAGGCTGGCGACCGAAGGCGGGGCAGACCGATCGCCACGGACAACTGATCGAGGATCGCATCTACAACCAGCAGGATTTCGACCGGACGCTGATTCTAGACGAGCGCACCCGGCTGGTGGCGTGGAAGATCACCGAGTATCTCGAAGCCACCGACCCCTATGCCAAGACCATCGTCTTCTGCGAAGACATCGACCATGCCGAGCGCATGCGCCAGGCGCTGGTCAATCTCAACCCGCAACGCGTCAAGGAAAATGGCCGTTACGTCATGCGCATCACCGGCGACGACCCCTTCGGCAAGGCCGAGTTGGACAACTTCATCGACCCCGAAAGCCGCTACCCGGTCATCGCCACCACTTCGCAACTGATGAGTACCGGCGTGGACGCGCAGACCTGCAAGCTGATCGTGCTCGACAAGCGCATCCAGTCGATGACCGAGTTCAAGCAGGTCATCGGTCGCGGCACCCGCATCAACGAGGATTACGACAAGTTCTGGTTCGCCATCATGGATTTCAAGAAGGCCACCGAAAGGTTCGCTGACGATGCCTTTGATGGGCCACCCGTGCAAATCTATGAGCCGACGCCTGACGATCCGCCCGTTCCACCCGAGCCAGCCGCGGACGAATTGCCGGAATTACCCGATAACCCTCAGCCAGACCCGCCGATCATCGAAGACACAATCTCCGGCGAACGGCGCATCAAGTATGTCGTCGGCAATGAAGTCACAGTTTTTGTCGTCGCCGAGCGCGTCCAGTATTACGGCTCCGATGGCAAGCTGATTACCGAGTCACTCAAGGACTACACCCGCAATGCGGTCCGCAAGGAATACGCCTCGCTCGATCAATTTCTGCGCCGCTGGTCGCAAGCCGACAAGAAACGGGCGGTCATCGCCGAACTGGAAGGGCAGGGCGTTCTATTGGAGCCGCTGGCCGAAGAAGTCGGCCGCGACTACGATGCCTTCGATCTCGTCTGCCACGTCGCCTTCGGCCAGCCGCCGCTGTCGCGCCGCGAACGCGCCGACGCGGTAAAGAAGCGCGACGTCTTCGCCAAATACGGCGAGCAGGCCCGGCAGGTTCTGGAAGCCCTGCTCGACAAATATGCCGACACCGGCATCGAGAACATCGAAGACATCAAGGTCTTGCAGCTCGCGCCGTTCAGCACGCTCGGCACCGCGCCGGAACTGGTTCGTGCCTTTGGCGGCCGTGCTGGCTATCTCAAGGCGGTGCACGAACTTGAAGAACAACTGTATGGTTAACACAGTGCCGAACCCGCCTCGCATCCGTCCCGCGAAGACTTCTTTTCGTATTCCCGAAGGCTTTTCCTTCGGTCGTCACCCCGGCGAAAGCCGGGGTCCAGTCTTGCCAGTCAGCTGGACACCGGCCTTCGCCGGGGTGACGGACCTATTCAGATAAACCCCGGCACGAAAACCTCATGTCCATCTCCACCACCATCAAATCGATCCAGGACATCATGCGCAAGGATGTCGGCGTCGATGGCGACGCGCAGCGCATTGGTCAACTGGTCTGGATGCTGTTCCTCAAGATTTATGACGACCGCGAAACCGAGTGGGAGCTGCTCGACGACACCTATCGTTCACCGGTACCACCCAAACTGCGCTGGCGCAACTGGGCGGCGAATAGCGAAGGCATCACCGGCGACGAACTGCTCGATTTCGTCGACAACCAGCTTTTCCCCACACTCAAGAACCTCACCCCGCCGGCCGACGACCAGCGTGGCTTCGTCATCCGCGCCGTGTTCGAGGATGCCTACAACTACATGAAGTCCGGCCAGTTGATGCGGCAGGTCATCAACAAGATCACCGCCGGCATCGACTTCAACAAGGCGGCGGATCGGCACCTGTTCGGCGATCTCTACGAGCAGATTCTGCGCGACCTGCAGAATGCCGGTAACGCCGGCGAGTACTACACGCCGCGTCCCGTCACGCAATTCATGATCGAGATGCTCGACCCCAAACTGGGCGAGAAGATGCTCGACCCGGCCTGCGGCACCGGCGGCTTCATCACCTGTTTCATCGAGCAAGTGCGCAAGCAATACGTGAAGACCGTCGACGACGAACGCCAGTTGCAGGCCAGCATCAACGGCGTCGAGAAGAAGCCGTTGCCGCATCTACTCTGCACCACCAACATGCTATTGCACGGCATCGACGTGCCGACGCAAATCCGCCATGACAATACGCTTACGCGGCCGTTGCGTGATTACGGCCCACGGAATCGTGTAGACATCGTCGCCACCAATCCGCCCTTCGGCGGGATGGAAGAGGACGGCATCGAGCAGAACTTCCCGGCCACCTATCGCACCCGCGAAAC
>CAISUK010000005.1 GCA_903888645.1 uncultured Pseudomonadota bacterium
ACTTTTTTCAGATCCGGGTCGCCACCGAAGGCGTTAGGCAGGGCGCACGGGTGAGCCGGGTCGGCGCAGGCCAGTTCGATCGGGCTCGGCGCGCGCATGCCCTCGTTGTAGCCGCCGTAAAGACTCAGGGTATTGGTCGGATTGAAATTGACACCGATGGCAGGGTTGAACCTGGTGAACCGGTGGTTGCCATCGAGGTCGCCAGGGACCAGCGTCGAATCGGTAACATCGAGACTGGTTCCCTTCAGTTGAACCTTGGCCACGTTGTACCGTCCGGACAAGGTGACGTGCAGCTTATCCGTCAGCGAAAAGGTGTCGGTCGCATAGAGCCCGTAGTAGTGGCTGTCGGCCTTGAGGCGAACCGTTTGCGGCGTGGCGGCCGGTACGATGCTGACGGTTTCGATACCGACGATATCGGCCCATTGGGTATCGCTGCTGAAATCGGTGCGGCCGATATCCGCGCTGAGTCCCGCCGTGAACTGATTCTTACGCCCGGCGAGATCGCCGAGCAAGGTCAACTGCGCCGCGCCGCCATAGCCGTTCGTGTCGGTCGTGGTGAGCACATTGCTGCCTTTGGGGTCGCAGGGAGATGGTGCAGTATCGAAACCGACGCAATCGGTCGGAGCGCCGTCGCCCGGATAGTCGTTATTGACATTGCTGTTGAAGCCTTCAGCGCGGTTGTGGCGAAAATATAGGTTCCCGGCAATAAGTCTGTCGTCAGTAATGAAGCGGCTGCCATTCAGGGTGACCATCGCCAGGCGGTTCTTGATGCTGTCAGGAATTGAATAGGCACCTTTGGGGTTAGCCATCATCTCAGCGGGCAGCCCCTGGATCCCATGCATCGTGTTGTCGGCGAGCATCAATGAAAGATCGAGGTTGCTGGTGTCATCCTGCCAGCCGACCTTGGCGAACAACTGCCTGACGTCGCTTTCCGAAGCCATCCGCCAGCCGTCCTCGTGAAAGATATTACCGGCGATGAAATAGTCGAACTGATCTTTCTTGCCGCCGGCCTCGAACTCGAATGCCCGCCGCCCCCACGCACCGCCCGTGAGGGTCGCCGAAGCACCGGGGTTCGAATCGCCGCTCTTGGTATGAACAGACAACGCGCCCCCCAGGGTATTCAAACCGAATAGCGGATTGGACCCGGGAATGAGATTGATGTTGGCAATGGCATTGGCCGGAATCAGATCCCAGTTGACGATGTCGCCAAAGGGTTCGTTGATGCGAACGCCATCCAGGAATACCGACAGACCTTGCGGAGTGCCGAGCAAAGGCGATGCGGCAAAACCGCGATAAATGACGTCGGCCTGATAGGGATTGCCGACCGTATCGTTCGCAGTGACCGACCCCAGGTTGCCATCGAGAAATTCGGCAACGTTGAGCGACTGCTGCTCGCCAATGGATTTGCCGGATGCCGTCTGGACATTGGCAGGTACCTGGTTGAGTGGCACGCCTATGCCGGGCAGAGGCGTCGTACCGACAACTTCGACAACTTCGGTCTCGAGCACCTCGGCCCGATTTCCGGCATATGTCGCTTGGGGCAAGGCAAAGGCGATTGCCAGCATCACGGCAATCTTCTGTGGACGCAACCGGTATGTCACTTCCGGAAGCCCCGGCCCGGCAGCAATATTGGCTGAGTGTACTGCCAGCTTGCGACCTTCGCGATTTGAACTTGTCATCACTACACTCTCCGCGGATGCTCGATGGAATTTTCGTGAGGTTAGCAGCGCAAGGTCAGATTGTCTTGGGAAAAAATCCCGAGCAAGGTCAAGGACCGGAGCAACTATTCTCGGGCTAATCGGGAAGGCTTTTACCGACCTTTTCTACTGCCACGGTTGTGGGACGTAATAGTCTGAGCGGCGATTGATCGCCGCATCTGGAAGCCGCGCTTCGCTCAGCCGACGCTGCCGACAATACCGTGGCGCAGTGCCAGGTGTACCAGTGCTGCGGAGGTCGTCACGGCCAGCTTTTCCTTGATGGTGGTCTGGTTGTTGGCAATCGTCTTCTGACTCAGGTTGAGCGTTATCGCGCATTCGCCTGGTGAGCGGCCAGCGGCGATCAGGCGGAATATTTCGAACTCCCGTTGGGTCAGCGAGGCGACCCGCGCGGCTTCGTCGTTGCCGCTTTGCTCGAGCAACCCGCGCGACAGGTCGGGACTCAGATAGCGGCGACCGGCGTGAACTTCCTGCACCGCTGCGACCAGCACTTCCGGCGCTGCGCTCTTGCTGACGAATCCGCGTGCGCCAGCCTCCAAAGCCCGGCGCACGACGGCCGCCGAATCATGCATGCTGAATACAAGGACGCGCGCCGCCGTATCCCGGCCGAGAATCTTCCGCAAGAGTTCGATGCCGCTGCTCCCGGGCAATGACAGATCAGTGATGCAGATATCGGGCGCTGCCTGGATGAAGGCACGATAGGCGTTTTCGGCATCAAGGGCTTCGGCAACCACGGTGATGTCGCCGTCCTGCTCGAGCAGCCGGTGGTAGCCAGAACGGACGACCGGGTGATCGTCCACCAACAGAACACGAATCACGGCGCGCAATCCTCGAGCGGCAAGGCAACCTCAATGCGCAAGCCCTGTACAGGTGCAGAAACGAACTGGACATGACCATGGAGAGCTGCCACGCGCTCGCGCATGCCGAGCATGCCCAGGCCGGCATGCGGGCCGTCGGGATCGGCCATGCCGCAGCCGTTATCCTCGATGCGCAACACGACAAACTTACCGCCGGTCTTACCTTCCGCAGCGGTCAACGCGATGGTCACCGCTGAAGCCTGCGCGTGGCGGAGTACGTTGGACAGGCTCTCCTGGACGAGGCGATAGAGCGTCATTCCAATTGCATCATCGGGATCTGTCGCAATTTGGCCGGGGAAGAATCGGCAGGCGATGCCCGACTGTTCCTCCCATGACTCGCACAGTTCCTGCAAAGCCGGAATCAAGCCGAGAGTGTCGAGCGCGGCTGGGCGCAAGCGGCGCAGCATGTCGCGAACCAGTGCATAAAGGCCTTCGGCGGCGGCGGCGATCCGCTGTGCGCTGGCCACTGCGCTGGCATAATCCGCCGGCTTCGCCTTGATGATGCAAGCCGCCTCCACGCGTATGGCATTGCAGGTCTGGCCGAGTTCGTCATGAAGCTCTCGCGCCAGCGCCCGCCGCTCGTTCTCCTGAACCCGAATGAGCTGTTGCGCCAGTTCGCGATTGGCGGCGAGCAGTTCGCCGATGTGCTGCTCGGCGCGCAAGCGTTCTGCGATTTCGCCGCGGGCCTCGGCGGTGCGCCGCGCCGCAAACCAGCTCAGGCCAATGGTGAGGGCCAGCAGCGTCAACGGCAGTTCGTCGGCCTGCCAAGTCTCAAAGCTCAACACCCATCGCGAAAAGATCTCGTGCCATTCCCAACGCGCCGAGGCGGCGAACACCAGCAGCGTGAACATGGCCACCAGGGGCAGATCGACCAGAGTGGAGCGCGCCCGCCAAAGCGGTCCATTCCGTTCGATCTGCCCGCCGCCGCAGGCCGCATTGCCAGCCAAATTCTCCTCACCAATTGTAGGCAGCGCTGACTCCGACCAGATGGGTACGGCCGGGAGCCGGCTCGAAGAAGCGGCTGTTGCCTTCGTTGACAATCACCGAGCCGGCATACTTGCGGTCGGTCAGGTTGTCGACCCGCAAGAACTCTTTCAAATGCCAACCCCCTGCGTTCTGGTCAAACCCAAACCGAACGTTGGCCACTGTGTAGGCCGGCGCCGCATCACTATTCAGATCATTGACGTAGACCGGAGCGGAATGGCGCAATTCGAGGCCGCTCGCGAAGCCAGCAGGCGCGTACTTCCAGGTCAACTCGCCATAGACAGTAGAGCGTGGAATTCCGGGGATTGCATTGCCGGCAGCAACGGGAACTTCCTGCGCCAGCGAGCACGGTGAGCCGAAGCATGTATTGAACTTGCTGTCATAGGTCGCGCGCAGATAGGTGTAGGCGGCGTAGGCGCCAAAGCCTTGCGGCAGACGCGCGTCTATCGAAAGTTCGATGCCGTCACGCGTGGTACCGCCGACGTTCTGGAACACCGAGCGACCGCCGGTGTTGGTCAGGACCGCGATTTCGTCGTGGGTCTTGATATTGAAGAGTGCTGCGGTTGCTTGGACGTCGGCAGCCAGGTAGGCCTTGGCGCCAATTTCCAAGTGATCGCTCTTGGCCGGCCGCAATCCGAGATTCAGCCCAGTTGCCGGGCTCGTCCTGTACGAAAGTTCGTTAAGTGTTGGTGTCTCGAAGCCACTGCCGTACGAAGCATAGATATTCAGCGCATCTGCGGCTTTGAAGGTGATGCCTAACACTGGATTTGTCGCCGAATAGCTGGTATTGCCGCTGTCATTGCCATTGCCGGCAACGATGTAGTGATCTACCGAACTCACCTTCACGGAACTATTGCGTACGCCAGCGAGCACCAGCCAACGTTTCGCCGGTTGCCACTCAGCCTGCAAGTATTGATCAAAAGTAAATACACGATTGTCCTCGTTGCGGCGCAGGGCTCCGAAAATTCCCAATTGGCTACCAACAAAATTCTGGAAACCACGCCGCTGCTCGTCCACATTTTCATACGCCACGCCGCCAGTGAAGCGCAGGGGCTCGCCCGCCAGCGTGGTACGGTGCGTCCAGCGGGTGTCAAGGCCACCATAATTGCGGATCAGGTCTATGATCCCGCCAGCGCTTGTCGCCGAGCCTTGCGCACCGGTCGCGATGGCCTGGAACTGGGTTGTGCCGCGGCGGCCGTAATAGAACGTGGCAGCCAAGCTATCTGAAGCAGAAAGGTTACGTTCGTAATTTAGCCCACCCTGAGTTTGTTCGACACGCTTGCGCGTGTTGTAGGTGGTAGCGTTTGTGCCAGCTTGCCTAGGATCGGCGTTGAACTGTGTGCGATCAAGACCCAAGGCATCCTGAGCCTCCGGCATATCGGTGTAATTCGCGACGAAAGTCACTTTTGATGCTGCGTCAGGTTTGAAGCTAAGCTTGGCGTTGTAAGTGTCGCGTGTCACCGCACTGTGAGCGCGGTAGCCGTCGGTGCTGAACTCCGAGGCATCGACGACGTAATTAACACCGCTCTTTTCACCGGACGCCTTGGCACCG
>CAISUK010000006.1 GCA_903888645.1 uncultured Pseudomonadota bacterium
CAGCTGCCGCCCTTGATCATGCCATGACGATCATCGAAAGTCGGGCTGGTGAAGTCGTCATAGACGGGATGGACCGCAAAGCCATCGAAGGGATAGGTGGGCGTTTCGCACCACTGCCACACATTGCCCACCACATCGTAAAGCTCGCCGTGGGCAAAGGTATCCACTGGGCAACTGGAAGCCCAGCGATCGAGATGGAGATTGGCATTGGCCGGGGCATCGGCAGGCACATCCGTCAGCCCGACGTGATCGTAAATGTGGTTCCATTCGTCTTCGGTCGGCAGACGCACCGGCAGGCCGGTCTCGCGCGCTTTCCAGCGGCAGAAGGCGCGGGCTTCGAGACAGTTGGTCTCCACCGGCCAGTTCCAGGGCATGGGGATTTCCTCGGACATCAGGCGCAGCTTCCAGCCCGCGCCATCCGGCACCCAGAAGGTGGGATGCGCGGCCCGAGCAAACTGCTTCCAGCCCTGACCTTCCTCATCCCAAAGGCTGTCATCGGCATAGCCGCCGGCTGTGACGAAGGGTAGGAACTCGCCATTGCTGACCAGATAGCGGCCGGTCTGGAAGGCCTGTACTTCGGCCCGGTGCTCGCCGTACTCGTTATCCCATCCGTATATCGGCTCGTCCCGCTGGCGGCCCAGCACCACATGGCCGGCGGGAATGGCGACCAGGCTGTTTGCCGGCGCATCGCCCGCCTGTCGACAGGGCGCCCAGGCGGCATGGGGCTGCACAAACTGCAAGGCCTGCTGGCGCATCAGCACGGAGGAGGTTTCCAGATGGATGCGCTCATGTTCGATGCCCATCAGTACCACCCAGAAGGGATCGCTCCAACCGATGGGCAGGGTGAAAGTCGTTTCGCGGATGACGCGATCTACGACCACCCTTACCTTGTTGCGATAGGCGGCCACCTCGGCAACGGCGGGCCAGTCATAACGGGTATCGTCCAGATCATCCCAGCTCATCTCGTCTACACCAACAGCGAACAGGGATTCAAGCCGGGGATCGATGCGCTGCTCAATCAGGCCGGCAAGGAGGAACTTGTTGACGAAGAAGGTGGCGGTGTGGCCGAAATAGAAAATCAGCGGATGACGCAGGCCGATGGCCTTGCGGTAATAGGCTTCGTCGCCATTGAGGACGTCGAACAGGGATTCGTAGCGATCGAAGGTGGCGTGGAAATAGGCCAGCAGCTCAGCGCGTTTGGCTTCAACGTCGGGACCGGCAAGCAAGGGCGTGCGAGGAAAGCGTGTATTCATTGTTTTAACGATCCCAATAATGGCCCGGAAAATCTGCTCCGCCGCAGTTTCGCGGTGATCAATGGGCAGCAGCGGCTCGAATGCATAGCGACGGCAAAATGCGCGGGCGGGTATCTGCCCAGGCCGCAACATCGGGCCAGAAGACCTCCGGTCCGGCGAGGCGGACTTTCGGAGGAGGACCGTTCAATGCAGCGCCGACCAAGGCAGGTGATTCTCCATCACATCGTGTTCCAGAGGGTGCAATAGCCGCTCGGGACAATTTCGTCGTCCTGCGGAATCTTCTTGCAGCCGCCCAAGTCTGCCTCGGTCATGCCAGGAATGAACTCCAGGCAACTGGAGCATTCCTTGCCCTCCAGCGGATGGTCCAGATATTTCAATTGCGCGCGCGTGGCAGCATTGATGGTGGCCAGCGCCGGGCCGGCGATCGCAACAATCGGTATCGCCGCCAGTGCTCTGCTGGCGGTCTTCATCCACCGGCTGCGGGCCGCGCTAGCGATCATGGAGAATCCCGCGCATGTTAGCCGTTTCGCATATCAATCTGTGGCTCCCGACGAGATTGCGGTAAGAGTTTACGGCGATGGTGCTCAAACAGTATTCCTCAATAACTTGCGACGAGCCTCAGCGCAATACTTCCGGCAAGTCAGCCAAGCTCGTCACGATGTGTCCGGGCCCGATTTCCAGTCGATCCATGGGCGCCCCGGTGCGATCGATCCAGATCGCACGCCGCGTCTTAGGAGAGCGGATTGTAGAGTTCGTAGCGTTCCGGCAACAAGCCCAGTCGAAATTTTTCGACATGGCGATTCGATTGCAAACCGGCTTTGTGCTTATCGAATCGCTGGTTCCTGGTCGCAACCCGACCCATTATGCTGTCGGTCAAGTTTCTCCAATGCAGTCCTTCGTCGAGACGACATTCCCGACAATTGCGAGGTCACAAAGCGTTCAATCGCGTACTTCGATTGAAATATATACATTCATATGTATACTGAGAGCCATGAAGTTCACGTGGCGAGAGTCCAAGCGAGCAACCAATCTGAAAAAGCATGGCTTTGACTTTGTCGATGCGGAACAGGTGTTCAATGGCCCCACTTTCACGATCGAAGATGTAGGTGACTACAACGGTGAGCAGCGATTCAATACGACGGGATTTCTCGACTCAGACATTGTGACTATGTGTCACACC
>CAISUK010000007.1 GCA_903888645.1 uncultured Pseudomonadota bacterium
CTAGAGACCATCAAAGTGTGCCACGCCCTACTGCAAAATCCAAATTTTTTTCTGCTTCTGCTGCAAATCGACATTGAACTGGCCGCGCAAACGCGAGCTGGCGGATGTCTCTGTGGCGGTGTTCTCCATTGTGCCAACTACCCCCGCAAGCCCCGGTGTTGCCTGAACGAGGTTCGTGCTGACTATGAATGGCGTTTCAGTTTCTGCTGTAACCTCTGCCGGAAACGTACTACGTCGGTGTCGACACGCTTTCTTGGTCGGCGTGTGTATCTGGGATTGGCGGTGGTGTTGATGTCGGCTGGTCGAGTGGAAGCAACATCAGCGGTGGCGAAGCTTGGCGAGATAATGGAAGTTCCCGCCCGCACCGTTCAACGCTGGAGAAGTTGGTGGGTTGAACAGTTTCCGCTGACGCCGCTGTGGCAGGCCGCCTGCGCCCGCTTCATGCCGCCGGTCGTTTTGAGCCAACTTCCTGCGAGTCTGATCGAACGCTTTGTTGGCTCGGCGGCAGAACCCTTGATGCGACTTCTGTTCTTCCTTTCCCCCTTGACGGTCGGGCATCCGGTCACACTGAACGAGGGGTGCTAATCACCCGCAGAAGTTGTCGATAGCCAAGCTCCCCGAGGGTTTGTAATCTCCATTCCCACAAGCGATGCCGTCGGTGTCGCAACCGGGAGACCCTTTTGAATACACCAACCGATCCGCAGAAACGTGACCGTTGGGCGCGCCTGCGCTTTTCGATCATCGGCCCTTTGCTGGCCGCACCCCCCGCACCAAAAATGTTGTATGCCGCACTGCAAGTGCTTGCCGCCAAGTCATGGCGTCATCCCGTGACCAGCATGGATGTCTGTTTCGCGGCCTCCACTATGGAGCGCTGGTACTACACCGCACTGCGTGCCAACGATCCGGTGGTAGCACTCAAGGATCGCCTGCGTGGAGATATCAGTCGCTTTCCAAGCATGACGCCTTTGGTCATTGATACGCTCACTCTCCAGTATCGCGAACATCCGGGCTGGACGATGCAATTGCATTTCGATAATCTGCGCGCCGCCCTCAAGGACAGCGACACCACGATTGCTTCCTATCCCACAATCAGGCGCTACCTCAAGGCACAAGGCATGTTCCGCCAGGCTCAGCCCAAACGCGCCACCGCCGGTGCGCTCGCAGCGCGTGACAGGCTGGAACGGCTTGAAGTGCGCAGCTTCGAGGTCGATCATGTGTGCGCCCTGTGGCACCTCGACTTCCACCATGGTTCCCGCAAGGTGCTCACGCGTCAAGGCGCTTGGGTGACACCGATGCTGCTGGGCGTGATTGATGATCGCTCACGTCTGGTCTGCCACTTGCAGTGGTATCTCGACGAAACTGCCGAGAGCCTGATCCACGCCTTGTGCCAGGCATTTATGAAGCGCGGTTTGCCACGCGCCCTGATGACCGACAATGGTGCCGCCATGCTGGCAGAGGAGACCACTACAGGCTTGTTCAGGTTGGGCGTGTTGCATCAGACCACACTGCCATATTCGCCCTATCAAAACGCCAAGCAGGAATCCTTCTGGGGACGCGTCGAAGGACGCCTGATGGCCATGCTCGAAGGCGAAACGAACCTCACTCTTGATGCGCTCAATCTGGCAACCCAGGCATGGGTCGAGCAGGAATACCACCGGACACGCCACACGGAAATCGATGCTACGCCGCTGGCCCACTATCTGGCCGGCCCCAATGTTGCACGCCCCTGTCCTGCAAGCACGGCACTGTCTGCCGCGTTCCGCATCGAGGTGAAGCGTAAACAACGACGTTCCGATGGCACCGTGAGTCTCGAAGGAGGCCGCTTTGAAATACCGTCACGGTATCGGCACCTTGAGCATGTTCATCTGCACTATGCCCGATGGGATCTGTCCAGTGTCGATCTGGTCGATCACCGTACCGGCGCCATTCTTTGCCCGGTCAAGCCGCTCGACAAGTCAGCCAATGCCAATGGCCAGCGGCGGCGTCTCGCGCCGAGAAATATCGATCTGTCGCCACTGCCGCCGACGGGTATGTCGGCACTGATGATCGAACTGCTAGCCGACTATGCCGCCACCGGTGTTCCGCCAGCCTATTTACCCACTGTTGAGGAGAATGCCGCATGAATCAGAAATTACTCGCCCTCTATGGGCTTAAATGGAATCCCTTCTCACCTGAGCTTCCTGTTGATGCGATTTACGTGCCCCAGAAGATCGAGAACTTCTGCTGGCGCATCGAGCATGCACAGGTTCGCGAGGGCGGCTTCGCCATGATCCACGGCGATCCGGGTAGCGGCAAGAGCATCGTCTTGCGGCTGCTTGCCGAACGGCTTAAAAAACTCCCTGATATTACCGTCGGCGCGATCAACCACCCGCAGAGCAACTTGGCTGATTTCTATCGCGAGCTGGGCGACATCTTTGCAGTGCCACTCAAACCAAGCAATCGTTGGGGCGGTTTCAAGGCGTTGCGAGAGCGCTGGTTCAGCCATCTCGAAGCTAGCCGATGCCGACCGGTTTTACTCATCGACGAAGCGCAGGAAATGACGCCGCAAGTGCTGTCTGAGCTGCGTCTGTTAGCCAGTGCCCGTTTCGATTCTCAGCCGCTGTTGTGCATCGTCATGGCGGGCGATGCGAGGTTGATTGATAAGCTGCGCCGCGAGGAACTCATTCCATTGGGCAGTCGCATCCGCACTCGGCTCGCCACCGAGTTCGCCAGCCGCGACGAACTGCTTGCCTGCCTCGATCATTTACTCGCCGGTGCGGGAAACGCCAGCCTGATGACGCCTCAATTGCGCCACACCCTGTGCGATCACGCCGCTGGCAATTACCGCATCCTGACCACGCTGGCAGCAGAACTGCTCGCCGCCGCTGCGCAAAAAGA
>CAISUK010000008.1 GCA_903888645.1 uncultured Pseudomonadota bacterium
AGTGCCAAAGCGCTGCGCCCAGAATTTGCGATACGAGAATAGCGGTTTGGCAGCGGGCAGGTTCACCCGCTCATTCTGCCGGTGCGACACCTCAGGCGGCGGCTTTCAGCCGGCTCCGCGTGGATACATGACGGGCGAGAAAGTCCATCTGATCGGCAAGAATATGGCGATTGCAAAGAATCAGGTATTCGGCTTTGTTCGGAACGTATGGCGTGTAAATCAATTCCATTCCGGCCTGATCGGGTGTGCGCCCGCTCTTGTGCTGATTGCAGTGTTTGCAAGCAGTGACAACGTTCATCCAGACGTCCTGCCCACCCTGCGAGACCGGCACGACGTGATCGCGGGTCAGTCGTGTGCCCGGAAACTCGTCGCCGCAATAGGCACAAATATGTCGATCGCGATTGAATAGTTCGCGGTTGTCGAGCGGTGGGACCTGGAACAGCGACTTGCCCGAAAGCGACTTGCCCTTGATCGCGATGATGCTGTCAATAGTGATCGACGAGCGCAGCCCGGTGACGCGATTGAGGCCACCGCGGATGGTGAAGCTGTGCTCTCCGGTGGCCCAGGCGACCAGATCCTTGGCGTAATAGAAGCACGCATGCTGCCAAGTTACCCAGCGATGCGGTGTTCCGTTCATGTCAAGTGTCAGGATCAGTGGTGTCACGGCGATTCTTCCGGTCAGGTCTACAATGTCCGAATCCCCAGAGCCTAACAGACCGCCATGATTTTTCAAAAAAGTTCGAGCATCGACGAACGTTGCATTGCTTGGGCGCTGGCGGGCTCCCTGGCTTTTCATCTGCTTGTGTTTTGGCCCGCCAACGCGCCTCGCGAAAAGTTACAGGCATTGCCCGCCTTGGTGGCCCACCTTCAACCGGGTTCGGCGGCAGCTCCTGGCAGCACTGCGCGCCCACTGGAAAGCCCTGAAGTCAGCGTGCCGTCGCTCAGGCGTGAGTGGTTTGCGCCGAAGGAAAAGAGACTTGGCGAAGCCTCAAATGAAATTGATACCGAGTTGTCACAGCACCCCGCCGGGGCAGCAACAGTGGGGCCTTCCGCGGCGCTGGACAGGGTCTCGCAAAGTGCTGTCCGCACCGACGCAGCGGTAGCAGCGAGCTCGCCTGCACTGTCATCCAGCGAAGGCATCGATGCCGACGGCTTGCGCAAGTTTCGCATCGACCTGGCTACCCAGGCCCGCCGCAGCAAGCACTATCCGACCCAGGCATTGGCGTCAGGCTGGCATGGTACCGTCGACGTTCAGTTGAGCGTAGACGGCGCCGGCTTTGTCGGTGCGCCCGAAGTGACGCGTTCGAGCGGCTTCGCCGTGCTCGACGCCGCCGCGATTGAAATGCTGACCCTTGCGGCCGAGCAAACGCAGATCCCGGACAGTCTGCACGGACACACTTTTTCAGTCATGATGCCAGTGGTGTTCGATGCGTTGCACGATTGAACTCCCCACCTTATGAACTGCAGAACCGGTATTTGTCGCCAAATTCGCCGCTTACCGCCGCCTCAATTGATTTCCCCGGTGTGGGTGACGAATTTTCCGGATCTCCGATCGGCAAAGAAATGCCTGAGCGTTAGGTCAATGGTGCGGAAGGCGATGGCTTCCCAAGGGGTGTCGTCTTCCGTAAACAAGGCGACCTCAAGCGATTCGGCGCCCGGCGCAAAATCGAGGTCAAGCAAACGGGCACGATAGACGATGTGCACCTGATTCACATGCGGCACGCTGATGACGGTGTAAAGGTCGTCGAGTTCAATCCTGGCGCAGGCTTCTTCAATGGTTTCGCGAACGGCTCCCTGCGCAGTCGTTTCGTCGTTTTCCATAAACCCGCTCGGCAGGGTCCACAGTCCTTGCCGGGGTTCGATGGCCCGCCGGCACAGGAGAATCTTTTCACCCCATACCGGCAGCGAACCAACGATGAGTCGCGGGTTCCGATAGTGTATGGTTCCGCATTGGGCGCAGATGTGCCGGGGCAGCGAGTCATCGGGCGGGATGCGCACGACGACCGGCGCAGCGCAGACGCTGCAAAAATTGATGGCTGGATCCATGGTCGCAACTATTCTAGCGCAGGGGTTTGGTCAGCCCTTGCCGCGTATCGACGCAGTAGATTTGATGGAACGCACTTCCAATGCAGCACGAGTAGCAGTCGCGTGAATAGCTGCGCTGCATGAAGCTTGCGAAAAGGGAACTTTTCCCATGCATATGACGTTGCGGCACTCGCCTGCGGATGGTATAAGAAGTCTCATGAGTCCGCCGACAGCACAACCCACGCAAGACATAACCGCTCCAGCCCGCTACGAACAGGTCAGGGCCAGCGGCGATTTGCCATCGCCGAAGGGTGCGGCGCTTGCCATTATTCGTCTGACCCAGAAGGAAAACGTAACGCTCTCCGAGCTTGCGCATGTCATCAAGGCGGATCCGGCGTTTGTCGGGCGTTTGATCAAGGCGGCGAATGGACTGAATGCCCTGGGTCGGCGTCCGGTCGTGTCGATACAGGATGCACTGGTGGTTCTGGGCCTCCCTGCGGTTCGCTCTCTGGCGCTGGGATTTTCCTTGCTTTCGGAATATTCAGGTGGGAATTGCCGGAATTTCGATTACAACCGTTTCTGGGCGCGGTCGCTGGCCACCGCCACTGCGTTGCAAGCGCTGGTCATGAGAACGCGGGTAGCTCCGGCTGACGAGGCTTTCAGCGTTGGTTTGTTGGCGCACATTGGCGAACTGGCCCTGGCCACATTGTTCCCGGATGAATACTCGGAAATTTTAGGGCGGGCATTGCCGGACGCGGTCGAAACCCTTGGCCAGTACGAGCGCGATGCCTTTGCCATGACGCACTGCGAATTGGCGGCGTCGATGATGCTCGATTGGGGAATACCGAAGTTGTTTGCCGAACCGGTTTTTCATTTCGAGACGCCCGAGAAAGCCCGGTTCGTCGAGGGTTCGCGGCCCCACGCGGTGATGTACGCCCTGGCTCTTGCCAGCCATGTCGCGGATGTCTGCTTGGCCGTCGATGCAGAGCGCCGGCAGAAGATGCCGCAACTGTTGCTGCTCGGGAGCAAGCTGTCGCTGGATGCCGAATCCCTGACCACACTCTGCGACAAGGTTGCCCATGATTGGCAGGAATGGGGCGATCTGCTCAAGATTGCCACGACTACCGTACCACCTTTCAAAGAGCTTTCCGAAGCGCCGCAAGCTCAGAGTGTCGATGCGCCGCGTGGCGGACGCTTGCGCATTTTGGTGGTTGATGATCATCAGAGCGCCCGTTTGCTCTTGACGACGATGTTGTCACGACTTGGTCACGAAGTTTTCGAGGCGACCGATGGCAAACAGGGCTTCGATATGGCTGCCGACTTGCAACCGCAGCTCGCCATCATTGACTGGATGATGCCGGAGATGGACGGCATGGAACTGACCAAGGCACTGCGCCAGACCAAGCACGGTCGTGGCATTTACGTGCTTATTCTCACCGCACTTGAGGAAGATGATCGTCTGATCGAGGCTTTCGAGGCCGGCGTGGACGATTACATGACCAAGCCGTTGAAACCGCGTGTCCTCGCAGCGCGCTTGCGCGCCGGTCAACGGGTGATTCAATTGCAGCGTGAAATCGAGAAAGACAGCGAGGAAATTCGCCGCTTTGCCGCCGAGTTGACGGTGACCAATCGCCGCCTGCAGGAGGCGGCGTTGACGGATTCGCTGACCGGCTTCCCCAATCGCCGCTATGCCATGGAAAGACTCCAGCAGGATTGGGCGGCATCGAAGCGCAACAAGCGGTCGTTGTCTTGCATGGTGATCGATCTCGACAACTTCAAGAAGATCAACGATACCTTTGGCCACGATGTCGGCGATACGGTGCTGAAACAGACGGCCGCCGCCCTGAAAGGCGCATTGCGCGCACAGGATGTCATTTGCCGGGTTGGCGGCGACGAGTTTCTCGTGATCTGCCCGGATAGCACGCTGGATGCCGCAGTTGCTGCCGCCGAGCGCATCCGCAATGCCGTGGAAACGGTACCGATCATGGCCAATATGCTCAATCTCGCCAGCAGCGTCAGTATTGGCGTTGCCGAACGCGAACCGGCGATGCCCGACATCGATGCCTTGATCAAACGCGCCGATCAGGGCGCCTATGCATCTAAGGGCCGGGGCCGCAATTGCGTTTCAGTCTTTCACCCGGATTGATCGATCCGCTGTCGATCAGCCCGTTAATGACTTACATCAATTAAAACAGAAGGATAAATCATTTATGTAAGGTTTTTTCTTACATAACAGCGCTAATTCACTCTGACAAAAGAAACCGTTGCTGTCTGCTGGCGTTGGACCTGACGGTACGGCGAAAATGCAATTGCCCCTTTGTCGGCCGATACGGGGGTCACTGCAAGGAGTGGATGATGAAAGCGACTGACACCTATAACGATATAAAGGAAGTCAATCTTGCCTATATGATGTTGGCGCAGAACATGGTTCGCGCCGATCGCGAGGCGGCGATTTTTCGCCTCGGCATCAGCGACGAGATTGCCAGCATCCTTGATCGTCTGACCCCGGGGCAAGTCCTGAAAATGGCTGGTTCGGACATGTTGTTGTGCAATTTCCGTTTTGACGACACGCTGTTGCTCAACCTGCTTGCCAACCATGAGCGCGACCGCGGTGTCGGTCACGTTCACGCGGCTATTCTGGCCGCCGGCAAACCCGTCGAAACAGTGGCGTGAAGTAATCGGAGGAAGCCCCATGCGCAACAAATCCGTTATCTCGGAGGCGAGAGATATCCGCCTAGCCGTCGAACTCATCGAGCTCGGCGCCCGTTTGCAGATGCTCGAAGCGGAGACCAAGCTGTCCCGCGAACGCCTGCTCAAGCTGTACAAGGAAGTCCGCGGGGAATCGCCACCCAAAGGCATGCTGCCGTATTCCACGGACTGGTTCATGACCTGGCAGCCGAACGTCCATGCGTCCCTGTTCATGGCCTACCATCGCTTCCTGCTTACGCATACGCGCCTGCGCGGCCTTGAGTTGATCATCAAGGCCTATCGCATGTATCAGGCGCAGATTCAGCGCGCCGACATGGATTTGGTCCTGTCCTTGACCCGGGCCTGGACCATGGTCAGATTCTTCGACGCCAACATGCTGCAGATGGCTAGCTGCAAGCAGTGCGGCGGCGAATTTGTCGCTCACGCCTTCGATCCAGTCGCCGGTTATGTCTGCGGTCTATGCCACATGCCGGCCCGCGCCGGCAAGACGCGCCGCGCCGCTGCCGCTGCCGCAGTAGCCTGAGTCAGGCATCCTGCGGCGCCGTTGCTGGCGCTCGCGCCGCGGGACCGATGCATCGATATGCGGGACAAATTGTCCCTGCCGCGACGTGCGGTATCCCTCTTTTGTCGTTATCATGGCGACGTGAAACTCAACGAGTCACCAAAATAGCTAGACGAGTTCTCGCGAGGGAGTTCCTGAATGTTCGTCATTATTGGATATGTGCTCATCGTCGGCGCGGTTCTGGGCGGATTCATGCTCGCCGGCGGCCATGTCGCTTCACTGATCCAGCCGACTGAACTTCTTTCAATCGGCGGTGCAACGCTTGGCTCTTTTCTCGTCGCCAATACGCCGCATGTCGTCAAGGCGACGCTTTCGGCCCTGCCCAGCGTTTTCAAGGGCTCCCACTTCAACAAAGCCTTTTACATGGATTTGCTCGCCATGATGTTTGAGATCCTGGCGAAAGTGCGCAAAGAG
>CAISUK010000009.1 GCA_903888645.1 uncultured Pseudomonadota bacterium
CGCGCCGCCACCGTCGCGTCGGCCATGCCGCCGTGGTTCATCGACGCGGGCGTCAACACAGGCGTCGACATTGGTGCCAACGCAGGTGCCAACCCAAGCGAATTGCCGCCGACCAGTCCGATATCCTCGAAAAAGTCATCCGGCAAATGCTCGACACAAATCCTGTAGTCATCGCACATCGCAACCGCCGTGCGCAGCAGGTTGCACAATTGGCGGACGTTGCCGGGCCACGGGTGGCGGCGGAACAGTTCCAGCACATCGTGCCCCACCGTCATGCGCGGATCGGCCTGAATTTCGTCGCGCAGAATGCGCGCTACCACCGCTTCGATATCGGTACGCGCCCGCAGCGGCGGCAAATTCACCAGCATGCCGTTGAGCCGATAGTAAAGATCCTCGCGGAAACCGCCGCTGGCGATCAGTTCCTTGAGCCGACGATGCGTGGCACAGATGATGGCAACGTCCACCGGCTGTCCGCCGACACCGCCGAGCGGCGTCACGATGCGCTCCTGCAACACCCGCAGCAACCGCGCTTGCAAGTTCAATGGCATGTCGCCGATTTCGTCGAGAAACAGGGTGCCGCCATCGGCCTGCTGGATCTTGCCGGTACGACCTTTTTTGCGCGCTCCGGTAAAAGCGCCTTCCTCATAACCGAACAATTCCGATTCGATCAGGCCTTCCGGTATCGCCGCGCAATTGAGGGCGACAAAGGCACCAGCGCGCCGCGGCGAATCGTAGTGGATGGCGCGGGCGACGAGCTCCTTGCCGGTGCCTGTTTCGCCCTGGATCATGATGCAAATATCGCGGCCGAGTACCTTGCTGACGCGGGTCAGCGCCATCTCCATGGCTGCGTCGCCGGTACGCAGCGATTCGATGCCTAGAGCCTCGGCTGCAGTCGTTGCCGCCGCCATCGTTTTTCGCCTGGGCGGCACCACATGCAAGGTCTTGTCGGAATTCGACTCGATATCGGTTGCCCGCCGACCGGCCGAAACTTCCTTGGCCAGGAAATGCGCCGAACTGTCCTTGATGGCAGATCCGACGGCGACCCGCGCATTGACGCGCACCCCGGTATGCATGGTCATGGTCAGCATATCGCTGCCGTGCAGACGCGCGTGTCGCAGCAGCGAGCCGATGGCCGTACCAAAAAGCGACGTCAGCGACTTGCTCAGCAGTTCAGCCCGGGCCAAGCCGAGTTGAAACAGGCCGCTGGCGTTGGCGGCAATGGCTTTGCCTTCGAGATCGAAGGCCACCATGCCTTCGCAGAGCGTCCCGACAAATTCCGGGCGAGTGTGGAAATGGATTGTCAGCGCCTGCGGGAAAGCACCGGCGAACAAGTGATTCTCGATCAATTGCCCGGACATCCGCGCCAAAGCCATGGTGTGGCGATGGTAGCCACGCCAGTCGCCGGTCACATCCAATACGCCGACGGTCTGCCCAAGCGGATCGAGCAAGGGAACCGCCGAACAGGTCAGAAAGTGATTGGCACTGAGGAAATGCTCGGGGCCATGGACCAACGTCGATTTCTGCTCGGCAATCGCCGTACCGATGGCATTGGTGCCCTTGCTTTGTTCCGACCATACCACCCCGGGGCGCAAAGCCACTTTCTCCGCACGCGGCAGGAAATCGTCGTCGCCAAGCGAATCGAGAATCAGCCCGTTGGCGTCAGTCAGTACCACCATGCTCTGGGTATCGACGATCTGCTCGTAGAGTGTCTCCATGACGGGCCGGGCGTGGCGTATGAGCACCAGGTTGCGCTCGCGGACATCGGCCAGGCGAAAGCCAGTCAGCGGATCCAACTCCTGACTGGCTCTGCACTCGAGGCCGAATTGCTGACTGCGCCGCCACGAAGCCTCGATATTCGCCGCCAGCAGACCGCTGGGCACGGTGCCCTGGTTGAGCAAAGCGGAATAGGCATTCGAGGCGCGTTTCGCGTCCGGATGATGGTTCATATCTCCTCCAGCCTTTATTGTTGTCACGGTGAGCGTCGCAGGCGATCTCTGCAGTGCAGCGCGTAATGTAAAGCGCCCGTTCGCTTAGTTCAAGGGCTAATCGTCTTAATTGCACCTTTTTCGCACTGAAAATGGTATCGCCGCTTGCCAGCTTGCCACATCTGTCGCAATTTGTGACAGTGACTCCTTGCCGGCAGCGAACCTCGATGACTTTTACGAATCGGTACTGATTGGCTTGACGCCTCGGCATTTCCTGTGAACATCGCGGAAATTCGCGGTGTTCAGTATCGATGCAGCCTGTCTCACAAACAATCCGGCGATTGCTTCGATATTGCACATTTGATCTGGCATGTTCATTGCCATCCACCTTATTGCTGTTTCACCCCAAACCCATAAAGGAGACCCAATGAGCTACGCATTTCCTGGCACCCCTGGCGCCAAAGTTCAATACAAAGACCACTACGACAATTTCATCGGCGGCAAGTGGGTTGCCCCGGTCAAAGGCCAGTATTTCGATGTCATCACCCCGATTTCCGGCAAGCCCTACACCAAGGCAGCCCGCTCCAGCGCCGAGGATATCGAACTGGCTCTCGACGCCGCCCATGCCGCCGCCGACAAATGGGGCAAGACCGCCCCTGCCGAGCGTGCCAATGTTCTGCTGAAGATCGCCGACCGCCTCGAACAGAACCTCGAATTGCTTGCCTATGCCGAAACGGTAGATAACGGCAAGCCGATCCGCGAAACGCTGAATGCCGACATCCCACTGACGGTCGACCATTTCCGTTACTTCGCCGGTTGCGTGCGCGCTCAGGAAGGCGCCCTCAGCGACATCGACGAAAACACCGTGGCATATCACTACCATGAGCCGCTCGGCGTGGTCGGCCAGATCATCCCCTGGAATTTCCCGATCCTGATGGCCGCCTGGAAGCTGGCGCCAGCCATTGGCGCCGGCAACTGCGTGGTGCTGAAGCCGGCCGAACAGACGCCGATCAGCATCCTGATCCTGGTTGACCTGATCGCCGATCTGTTGCCGCCCGGCGTACTCAACATCGTCAACGGTTACGGCCGCGAAGCCGGCCTGCCGCTGGCCACCAGCCGTCGTATCGCCAAGATCGCCTTCACCGGCTCGACGACCACAGGTCGCGTCATCGCCCAGGCCGCCGCCAACAACCTGATTCCGGCAACGTTGGAACTGGGCGGCAAATCGCCCAATGTCTTCTTTGAAGACATCGCCGATGCCGACGACGCATTTTTCGACAAGGCCGTCGAAGGCCTGGTGTTGTTCGCCTTCAACCAGGGCGAAGTCTGCACCTGCCCGTCGCGCGCCCTGATCCAGGAATCGATCTACGACAAATTCATGGAACGTGTTCTGCCGCGCGTCGCCGCCATCACACAGGGCAACCCGCTCGATGGCAACACCATGATCGGCGCTCAGGCTTCCAAGGAACAGCTGACCAAGATTCTCACTTACCTGGATCTGGGCAAGCAGGAAGGTGCGCAAGTGCTGGCCGGTGGCAGCCAGTCGCATCAGGCAGGTGAGTTGGCCGGCGGTTACTACGTTCAGCCGACCCTGTTCAAGGGCCACAACAAGATGCGTATTTTCCAGGAAGAAATTTTTGGACCGGTGCTGGCCGTGACCACCTTCAAGGACGAAGC
>CAISUK010000010.1 GCA_903888645.1 uncultured Pseudomonadota bacterium
ATACGTTGGAGAAATTGCCGACCTGCCTCAACAGCCAGATCGATTCGCTATTGCCCCTGCGGGCGGAGCCCCTATCTCAACCTGAAGCGTAAGCCAATAGGGATCGGTTGGACGCTTACATCGGTCGCATTGACAAAGGCAGAAGTACTACTGGACACAATGGCGGCATTTTGTCCGTAGCCGACCATACCGCCGACATTGAACACGCCCTTGACCGTGAGGCCACCGACCGATCCTGTCATGATGGAGCCACCAATGGTTTTGCCGATCAGGCCACCCACGTTCAGGGTTCCCTGCACCAATCCGCTGGAGCTGACCTGATTGCCATTCCAGGAGCTGTCCTGGCTGATTTGGCCGCCATAGTCCAGCCCGACCAGTCCGCCGACATTGGCGTTACCGGCAACGGATGTTGTGCCTGCCACGCTGTTGCCGCTGACCATACCGTAGGTGCCGCTCGCATCGTAGTTGTTGTTGAACCCGATCAACCCGCCAATATCGACTCCGTTTCCGGTAAGGAATCGTAAAATAATAATGTGGCCTTTTATGTAGGGTTTGGTGTGATGGTGTAATTCCATTCGCCATGAAAGTCGTCACGAGCCAAGCGAATGGATGCGAATTCATCATCGGAGACCTTGATGCCTTTTGGATACAGAGTGGTATCCAATTGCGCCATTACCTTGAGTCCTTTGCGCGTCGTCGTCGCTGCAATCAGGCTGACGATGACTTCGTGACTGATCAGGGGGCGACCCCGCCAGTTGAGGCTGATGTGCGAGAACAAGCGATGCTCGATCTTGTTCCACTTGCTGGTTCCCGGCGGGAAATGGCTGACATGGATGGGCATGGCGAGTTCATCGGCAAGGCGCTGCAATTCCAGTTTCCACAGCCGCACCCGAGAGCCGTTGCTGCCGCCCCCATCGGCGGTAATCATCAGCATCTTGGCATTGGGGTACAGCGCTTGACCCATGGCAAACCACCAGCGCCGAACCGTGGCCACGGCAAAGCTCGCGGTATCGTGATCCGTGCCCACGCTGACCCATGCACTGTTGCTGCCCAAGTCGTAGACGCCATAGGGATTGGCCCGGCCAAGTTCGTCGTCCACAAAATCGTGAACATTGACCAACTCGGGCTGCCCTTGTGGGCGCCACTCCTTCCCGCCATTCTTGAACTGGCCGACCAGTTCCTTCTTTTTTGTGTCGACCGAAATCACCGGCTGTGCCGCGCCCAAGGCCGCTTCGATCTTCCCGTTGATAAATTCAAACTGGGCATTTCGATCCGGGTGGCTGGCTCCTTCCAAGGTCTTGCGGTTACCTTGCAGGCTATAGCCAAGATCCTTCAGCAAGACGCCGACCGAAACATGGCTGATCTTGTGTCCGCGAGCGCTCAACTCACGCGACAGTTGCATCAAACTTTTACAGGTCCAGCGCAACGGCGATTCCGGATCACCGCGCGTCACTGGCTCCACCAGCCGCTCCAGGGCCTCTCGCACCCCAGGGTCTTGTTCGATCAGTTTCTTGCGACCGGCTCCCGCGCGTCTGATACGGCGCGACGCTCCCGCTACCGTCTCTACCCCTTGTCCCAGTTCTTTCAGCCCGGCGAGTATCGAGCCGCGCGCGACACCGGTGGCCTCATGAACCCGCTTGACCCCACCATGCCCAAGTACTTTCGCTTCCACCGCCGCATACAACCGCCTTTGGCGTTCATCCAGCACGCCTTCAAGTGCAACATAACGCGCCCTGATCAATTCATCCGCTTCCATGCATCATAGTTTAGCAACCGATATATAAAAGTCCAGATAATTATTTAACGGTACCTTAGCCGACAATTGGCGGCCGATTCGGCCTCTATTGTGGTGTATCGACGGCTTGCTTTGATCGGAAAATTACGGCTGTTTGGATTTCATCGTCAATCTGGCCGGAAGCGTCGACGCCTTTGTTCATTCTGAAAAACTGGGTCATTGTCATACGCCGCCGCGAATCTGGCGAAGAATTGCTGTGCCTGTCGGGCAAGGTCTATGGCAATCCCAGGTTCCGCGTCGGCCAGGTCATCACCACCTCGTTCCTCACGTCGCATCGCGTCGAATCGGAGTTTGTCGTCGTGTGTACGCGCAATGGCTCCGAATACAAGCTCGGCCGCCCGCGCGCCACGGAAGTATTTGCCAAGCAGCGCCTGTTGCGCCACCTGCAGCGGCTCAATATGCAAAACGGTTTTGACGGTGCTGGACGCATCACCGATATTTCCGGCTCTGCCGGGCAATCGTCTGCAGCAGAGGACGATGCCTCGGCCACCATCCTCGACTTCGCTACCGTAGCGGGCTGATCAGGCTGCCAGCTTGGCAAGCCATCAATAGGCGTTTTGATCCTTGAAGATCACGCCGACGGTCTTGGCGATGATCAGCAGGTCCAGGCGCAGCGACCAGTTGCGCAAATAGTCAAGATCGTGGTCGATGCGCTTGCTCGCCTGCAGTACGTTGGCAGTCTGCCGCCCTGTCCCCAAACCAGAAACCTATGCCATTATAATGGCTGGGCTGGGCATGATGGGGCTCATGGTGAGGCGGTGGAAAGCTTCGCAAGCCTAGCCAATCGGGCTTTTCAGCGGGGTGCAGAAACGGGGCGGGGCGCCCCGTTTCCTGTTGGGGTATGCCTTTGGCGCAACCTAGCCAAAATCATGGGTTTGTCCTAAAATCGCCGCCATGGATGCCTTGCCAAGCCGGCTTTACCCCACTTTCGAACATCTCGGCAGCGCCACGTCGTTTGTCGAGGACATCCTCGAAATCATCGACAGCATTGCCCTCTTCGACGATTTCAGCCGTGAGGAAATCGAGCTTTTCTGCAGCTACATGACCTGCTATGGCGCGCCGCGCAACACCTGTCTGCTCGGCGAGGGCGAACAGGGCGGCCACTTGCTTGTCATATTCACCGGCCAGGCCAAGATCATCAAGCGCGATGTCGACGACTCGGAAAAGCTGGTTGGCATCGTCGGCCCCGGCGCCATGCTCGGCGAGATGTCGCTGATCGACGGGCAGCCGCGTTCGGCCAGTTGCATCACCACCGAGCCGAGCGATTTTGCCGTCCTGACGCGCGACAATCTCAGCGAAATCCTCCTGAACTCGCCACGCCTCGGCAACAAGTTGTTTCTTGTCCTGCTGCAACGGATGACACGCCGCCTGCGTGACATCAGCAACCGCCTGCTACCTTACCTGCCGGAGACGCCACTATGACAAATAGATCGACTCGAGTCGCTACTGCGCGGCTGTCGGCGCTGCTTGGTCTGCTTGGCCTGCTCGGCATGGCGCTTGGCACCGCGGCGCGCGCCGATGCCGAAGATCCCTTCAATGTCTTGGTCGGCGCCTCATTGACGCATGACGACAACCTCTTTCGCCTGGCGTCGAGCACCGATCCCCAGCTGGTGCTCGGTCAATCGAGCAAGTCCGACTGGATCACCACCGCCTCGCTCGGCCTGCGCATCGACAAGCCCTGGTCATTGCAGCGGCTGCAGCTCGACGCGACGGCCACGCATTATCGCTATCGCAACTTCAGCTACCTGAACTTCGATGGCTTCGATTATCGGGCGGCCTGGCTGTGGGAGCTGACCCCGCGGCTGACCGGCCGCTTGACTGCCGACCGCGAGGAGTCGCTCAACAGTTATTCCGACTATCGCTCCAGTTATACGGTGCGCAACACGCGGACCAGCGAGAACCGTCATTTCGACGCCGACTGGTGGCTGCATGGCAGCTGGCATGTGCTGGGCGGCGTTGCCGAATATCAGCAGCGCAACGGCCAGCTATATGCGGCCGATAGCGGCTATCGCCTGCTGTCAGCGGAAGCGGGCGGCAAGTACGTGGCCGAATCGGGCAGCAGCGTTTCATTGCTTGGCCGCAACGGCCGCGGCGATTATCTGGACCGCAACGTCGGACCGACTTCGCTTTATGACAATCGATTTGACCAGCACGAAGCCGAAGTGCGCGCCATCTGGCTGGTGTCGGGCAAGTCGACGCTCGATAGCCGCATTGCCCATGTCGAGCGCAAATACGAGCATCTGGGCAATCTCGATTACTCCGGCACCACCGGGCGGCTCGATTACCGCTGGACACCGACCGGCAAACTGCAGGTGGCCGTGGTCGCCGCGCGCGACATTTCCAGCTATCAGGAATATATCCCCGGCATCTACAACAGCAGCTATTACGTGGCCGACAGCCTTTCCATCGCGCCGATCTGGGCGGTGGGCGCCAAGACCTCGCTGCGCCTCAAATATGACCAGAGCCAGCGCAATTTCCACGGCGAACTATCGCCAGGGTCCGCAGCCACGCAACAGCGCACCGACAAGCCGCGCACCCTGCTGCTGGGCCTCGACTGGGCGCCGACCCGTACCCTGTCGCTGAGCGGCTCGCTGCAATGGGACCGCCGCTCCTCCAGCATCACCGGTCTGGACTACAACGAAGCCAGTGCCGCCTTCACCGCGCAGCTGGTTTTTTGACGGAATTTGTCCGTAAAAATTGGGCGTTGGACTGTCATATTGCGACGACGTAGTGCTTCGGCATTTGCCCATTCGGGTTTAACCGCGTTGCAGCAGAAATGATAATGTTGGTTCAATATTTGCAACGTGGGGGCTACTGCATGAGAACATGTTGATCCGCCAGCGGTTTGGATAAAATCGCAAGTTCTTAAAATTTAAACCTTTTCCCATTTTTATGCGTGATCAATTCATGACATCAAGCTTATCTCGGCGGCGTTATCCGCTGCTCGCCTTGCTGCTGGCGGCGGCCTTCTTTTCCGTTACCGCCTGCAACAAGGACAAGGAAAAGAAAGTGGCCACGCAAGTTGCCGCCAAGGTGAACGGCGACGAGATTTCGGTGCACCAGATCAATAATGTTCTCGCACGGACGCAGGGCATTCCGCCGGAAATGGCCGACAAGGCGCGCCGCGAAGTGCTCGACAAGCTGATCGATCAGCAACTTGCCGTGCAGCAAGCCACCGATAAGAAGCTAGACCGCTCGCCTGAAGTGATGATGGCCATCGAAGCCGCCAAGCAGGAAATTCTTGCCCGCGCCTACTTTGACCAGTTACTCGCCGCGCAAGCCAAACCGTCGGCCGAAGAAGCGAAAAAGTACTTCGCGGAACATCCGCAGCTGTTCGCCCAGCGCCGTGTATACAACCTGCAGGAAATCGTCATGCCGGCACAGGGCGCGCCGCTGGCGAAGCTGCGCGAACTGGCCGCGGGCAATTCCATCGAGGACATTGTCAAATACCTGAACGAAGAGAAAGTGCGTTTCTCGGCCAACGCCGTGACCCGCCCGGCCGAACAGGTGCCGCTGGAGATCCTGCCCAAACTGGCTGAGCTCAAGGATGGCCAGATCGGCGTTTTCGAATTGCCCAACGTGGTGTCGGTGATCCGCATTGCCGCTTCGCAAAGCGCCGCCGTCGAAGAGGCGACTGCCGTGCCGCGCATCCAGCAGTTCCTCGCCAGCAAGGCAGCCAACGAGGCCGTCGCCGCCGAGCTCAAGCAGCTCAAGGAAAAGGCCAAGATCGAAATCGTCGCCGACTTCAGCAAGGCGGACACCGGCGCCAATGCTGCGGCGCCCGCGGCCGAGCCAGCAAAGCCCGAAGCCACGGCGGCAGAGGCCAAGTCCGCGGCTGCAGTCAACGTTGAAAAAAGTGTCGCGGGGCTGAAGTAGCCGGCTCGTTTTAGGCATCTTCCTGCTCATCTCGGCACTGCTCTGCCTGTTTGCGCTGGATGCGCTGCTGGCGAAGATGATCAAGACCTGAGCGGGCTTTGGCCCGCGCCGCGGTTCATCCCGATGTGCTGAGATTGTCAGCGTAATGCAGCGCTGCTAGTATCGCTTCGCCGCCGCACTGCATCACTCAAACTACTGAAAATTCGGAGAAATGACCACGAGTCCCAAAATCTACGTCGCCGGTCACAGCGGCCTGGTCGGCTCGGCGCTGGTTCGCCGGCTCACCGCCAGTGCGCCGCGCCACGACATCGTTACGCGCAGTCACGCCGAACTCGATCTCACCGACCAAGCGGCAACGCAAGCGTTTTTCGCCGCGGAAAAGCCCGATATTGTCTTTCTCGCCGCCGCCCGGGTCGGTGGCGTCTTCGCCAACAAGTCTTTCCCGGCCGAGGTCATTCGCGACAATCCAGCCATTCAAGCCAATGTCATGGACGCGGCCTGGCAGAACAAGGTCAAGCGCTTGTTCTTTTTCGTTCCCCGCGGCATCTATCCGAAGTTGGCCGAGCTGCCGATAAAGGAGGAGGCACTCCTCACCGGCCCGCTCGAACCGAGCAGCCGTCCCTATGCCCTGGCCAAGATCGCCGGTATCGAGATGTGCTGGAGCTACAATCGGCAGTACGGCAGCCGCTATCTTTCCGTCATACCGACGCAACTTTATGGGCCCGGCGACAATTACGATCTCGACACCGGCCACGTCATCCCCGCCCTGATCCGCAAATTCCACGAAGCCAAGCAGGCTGGGGCGAACCATGTGGCGGTTTGGGGCACCGGCACGCCGCGCCGCGAATTCCTCTATAGCGATGACATGGCCGATGCCTGCATCTTCTTGATGAATTTGCCGGATACCAAGTTCGATGAATTGCTTGGGCTGGCTGCCCCCTCACCCCAACCCTCTCCCCTCGCGGGAGATGGCCGGGGTGAGGGGGCCGACGAAGAACTGCCGCTGAGTCCGCCGCTCATCAACATCGGCTTCGGCAGCGACATCGCCATCGCCGAGTTGGCCGAGACCGTCAAGGCGGTCGTAGGCTTTACCGGCGAAATCGTGCTCGACATCTCCATGCCCGACGGCGCCGCGAGAAAATCGCTGGACGTTGCCAAGCTCACTGCCCTCGGCTGGACCGCCCGCACGCCGTTGCGCGCCGGCTTGTCGCGGGCCTACGGCGATTTTCTCCGCGGCCAGCGTTAACGCAATTTCGCTGCACCGATCTGGGATAATCCTGGCTCGCCAGAAACCGCCTGGCGAGTACAGGGAGAACAGAGAAATGACCAGCCTGCCAACTTACACTTCGATCGGCGAAATGATCCAGCGCCTGCGCCCGGAGTTTCCCGTTTACTGTGTCGACCTCGGCCGCCTGCGCCACAATGTGCGCCGCTTCGTCGAGCACTTTCCCGGGACGACGTTGTATGCCGTCAAGTGCAATCCCGAACCGGCGGTA
>CAISUK010000011.1 GCA_903888645.1 uncultured Pseudomonadota bacterium
GTGAAGCCACCGCCCTGAATCATGAAGCCATCGATGACGCGATGGAATATCGTGCCGTTATAAAAACCATCCTTGGCATATTGAAGAAAATTCGCGACCGTTTTCGGCGCCTTGTCCGGATAGAGTTCAACCAGGAGAACGCCTTGGCTGGTCTTGATTTCGAGGGTCGGATTGGCAGCCAGTGCAGCAGCGCCATGCAAGGCAAAGAGGCAGGCAAACAGCAGGGAACAGAATTTTTTCACGGGATCTCCAGTGCAAGTGAGTGGAATCGTTGGTGACACAAGACGAAGTGCAAAACAGGTGCGGTGGCGTGGCAATGCTCGCGGCAATTGCGCAAGCGAACGACGCGTATTTTACCGGTCAGGGCCTAACGCGGCACCGTAGGGCTAGCTGCGCCGGCAGCCGCGGCCGGACGCGCCGGAATCGCCAGCAACTGACGCACCAGCGCCAGCTTCGACCGCGCACCACTGCTGGTGCCGTCGAGTTGCAGGGCGCGGTCGTAAGCCTGGCCAGCCATTCGCGTGTAGATGTCGCCGAGATTTTCGTGCGCCGTTGAATAGGATGGATTGGCACGAATGGCCAATTCCAGCGACTGTCTGGCCTTGTCGTATTGTTGCTTGTTTGCGTAGAGAACCGCGAGGTTGTTGTAGGGTTCGGGCAGTTCCGGATAGTCCTCGGTAATGCCGGTGAATACGGCAATGGCCTCGTCGGGCTTATTCATATCGGAGAGGATCAGACCCTTGAGAAAGCGCCCCTGGGCATCGCCCGGCTTGGTCGCCAGAAACTGCTCGATTCTCTTCATTGCCTCTGCCGATTGACCGCGCTGCTGCAGCCGGGTGGCGTCGGCGAGGGCGTCGGCGTGGGCGGGCAAGGTCAGGCAGGAAAAGGCAAGCAGGCATGCCAAAAGGGAAATGGTGCGGCTTGCGGTCATGTTAAAATCACACGTTTTAAAGGTCGAATGGAATCGATGATTCTAGCAATAAGCTGTCATCGATCACAATACGACACATGACACGTGTCGCTGAATTACCCAGGCAACTCGCCGGCTCACATGCTCAAAATCTACAATTCCCTGACGCGACAGAAGCAACAGTTCGTTCCCATCGAACCCGGACGTGTCCGCATGTATGTTTGCGGCGTCACCGTCTACGATTTCTGTCATCTTGGCCACGCCCGGTTTCTGCTCGTCTTCGACATGGTGACGCGCTGGTTGCGGGCCAGCGATTACCAGGTCACCTATGTCCGCAACATTACCGACATCGACGACAAGATCATTCGCCGCGCCGCAGAAAATAACGAGACCATTCGTGAACTGACCGACCGTTTCGTTGCCCACCTCGATGAGGATGCGGCAGCGCTGGGCCTGCTGGCACCGGATCATCAGCCGCGCGCCACCGATTACATCGGCGACATGGTGAGCATGATCACGACGCTGGAGCGCAACGGTTATGCCTATGTCGCAGCCAACCGCGATGTCTGCTACAGCGTCCGCAAGTTTGCCGGATACGGCAAACTTTCCGGAAAGTCGATCGAGGACTTGCGCGCCGGTGAACGTGTCGATGTCATGGAAGGCAAGCACGATCCGCTCGACTTTGTCCTCTGGAAGCAGTCCAAGGATATTGATCCGGTCGAGGCGCGCTGGTCATCGCCATGGGGCGCCGGCCGCCCCGGCTGGCACATCGAATGTTCGGCGATGAGTTCGAAGCTGCTCGGCAACCATTTCGATATCCATGGCGGCGGCGCCGATCTGCAGTTTCCCCATCACGAAAACGAGATCGCCCAGAGCGAAGGCGCCCACGCCGGAGCTTTCGTCAATGTCTGGATGCATAACGGTTTTGTTCGCGTCGATGACGAAAAGATGTCCAAGTCGCTGGGCAATTTTTTCACCATTCGCGAAGTGCTCGCCCAATACGATGCGGAAGTCGTGCGCTTCTTCATCCTTCGTGCTCACTATCGCAGCCCGATCAATTATTCCGATGTCCATCTCGACGATGCGCGCCAGGCATTGAGTCGGCTCTACATCTGTTTGAAGGCGGTGCCGGCGACATCTGAAACCGGCACTTCCGGGCCATTGTCGATTGACTGGAATTCGCCTCACGCGCAGCGTTTTCGCGCGGCCATGGACGACGACTTCAATACCCCGGAAGCCATCGCAGTGCTGTTCGATCTGGCGGCCGAAATCAATCGCGGCGGTGCTGCCGAACTCGCTCAAGTGCTCCGCGCGCTGGGCGCAACGCTGGCCTTGCTGCAGCGCGATCCGCAGGTGTTTCTGCAGGCGACGCCAGTGACGGTCGATGGTCTATCCGCACAGGGTATCGAGGCGCAGATTGCCGCACGGGCGGCCGCCAAGAAGTCGCGAGATTTTGTCGAGTCAGATCGAATTCGCGATACGCTCAAGGCGGTCGGCGTCTTGCTCGAGGACACGCCGCAGGGAACCACCTGGCGCCGGGCTTGAAGGCGGCGCCGTCATCAAGGAAACCTTGATGGTGCGGCGGTCGGATCGATCCTCGCGGCGAGGAAGTGCTCCACATACTTGCGGTCGACGTTGCTGATGTGGTCGACGAGCCATGACTGGATGAAATCGGAAAGATCGATTCGGCTACCTTCCTTGAGAACACTATGGCGAAATTCTTCCAGCGAGTCCTTCAGCCGTTGATGCTCGGCGATGTGCGCCGAGATGTCAGGATAACGCAGCATGCGCATCAGGCTTTCTTCCACGCTGAAATGCGTATGCGTGTAATCAGCCAGTTTGTTGAGCGTGTCGATCGTCGCCGAGTATTCATAGCCCTTGCCCGACCAGCTCTTGAGTTGGCGCAGTAAATCGAAGAGCACTCGATGCTGGGCATCGATCTCCGCGATGCCGATCTCAAAACCAGTCAACTGCGAAGGCGCACGGCTTTCCATGCAATTCATCCCTTTGTGGTCAAGCGCCAAACAGGCGTTGATTCTAGCGCGTCGGGCGGGCCATTCGGTAGCTGAAGCGCTACCAAAAAGGAAAAC
>CAISUK010000012.1 GCA_903888645.1 uncultured Pseudomonadota bacterium
CAGCGCAGCACCAAGGGACAGCGCGCCGACATCGCCCATGAAGACTTCGGCCGGGTAGGCATTGAACCAGAGGAAACCGAGGCCGGCACCGGCCCTGGCGCCGCAGAACACCGTCAGTTCGCCGGCACCCGGAATGTCGGTGAGCAACAGGTATTTGGAAAATACCGCATTGCCAGCGACATAGGCAAAAATGCCCAAGGCCGAACCGACCATGACGGTCGGCAGAATGGCCAGTCCATCCAGGCCGTCGGTGAGATTGACGGCGTTGCTGGTGCCGACAATCACGAAGTAACTCAGCACCATGAATCCGAAAATGCCAACCGGGTATGACACCGATTTGAAGAAAGGCACAATCAACGAGGCGGTTGCAGGCAATTCGAGGGTAAATCCACTTGCCACCCACTGCAGGAACAGATTGATGACTTTTTCGTTGTTTGGCGCCGAAATCGAAAAGACGATGTAGATGGCAGCAACGACGCCGATCAGCGACTGCCAGAAAAACTTGGCACGAGCCGACAGGCCTTTCGGGTCGCGGTACACCACTTTGCGCCAGTCATCGACCCAGCCGACGATGCCAAAACCGAGCGTGACGATCATGACGATCCAGACGAAACGGTTGGACAGGTCGGCCCAGAGCAGCGTGCTGATCGCCATCGAGAGGAGGATCAGGGCGCCGCCCATGGTGGGCGTGCCAGACTTCACCAGATGCGATTGCGGCCCGTCGTTGCGCACTGCCTGGCCGATTTTCTTTGCCGTCAGCCAACGTATTACCGCCGGTCCGGCAACGAACGAAATGGTTAGTGCGGTGAGCGTTGCCAGTACGGCGCGCAGCGTGATGTAGTTGAAGACATTGAAGGCCCGGATGTCCTTGGCCAGCCATTGCGCCAATTCAAGCAGCATTTTCTTCTTTCGTTTCCGCCGCAATGGCATTGACGACGCGTTCCATTTTCATGAAGCGCGAGCCTTTCACGAGCACCGTCGTGGATGCGTCGAGTTCAGGGCGCAGCGCCTTGAGCAAGGCCTCGAGCGTGTCGAAATGGAGCCCGCCGTTGCCGAAATTGGCGGCCGCAGCCGCCGACAGTTTGCCCAGGGCGTACAAGCGCTTGACGCCGCGGCTTTTGGCGTAGCCGCCGATTTCGTCATGAAACTGACCGGCAGCCTCGCCGGTTTCGCCCATATCGCCCATGACAAGCAGGGTTTCGCCGGGAATGCCGGCGAGCACGTCGACGGCAGCGCGCATCGAATCTGGATTGGCGTTGTAGCTGTCATCGATCAATGTGCCACCGCCGATCATCGTCCGGCGCTGCAAGCGCCCCTTGATCCCGCCATAGCCCGACAGTCCGGCCACAACCGCGTCGATGGAGACGCCGGCGGCCAGCGTCGCTGCAGTCGCCGCCAGTGCGTTGCGGGCGTTGTGCGCGCCTGGAACCTGCAGATTGATTTCGACTTGACCATGCACCGCATGCAGCGTCAGGAGTCCGCCCAGGCCATGCGCGAGATAACTGCCACGCACAGCCGATTCCTGCGGGGTGCTGCCGTCATCAAGCGAGAATCCGACGCTTTGGCAAGGTTCTGCCATCGCCCGCCAAAGCTCGGCGTAGGCGTCATCGCGGTTGATCACGGCGATGCCATCAGCGCCTAGCCCGGAGAATATTTCGCCCTTGGCTCCTGCCACTGCGGCCATTTCACCGAGCCCCGCCAAATGGGCGCGTTGGGCATTGTTGACCAGCGCTACGGTGGGTCTTGCCAGGTTGGTCAGATAAGTAATTTCGCCGGGATGATTCATGCCCATTTCGATCACGGCGGCGCGATGGCTGCTGCGCAGGCGC
>CAISUK010000013.1 GCA_903888645.1 uncultured Pseudomonadota bacterium
GGCAGGACATCTATGGCATGCGCAACCGACTTGCCCATGGGTATTTCGCAGTGAACTTCAAGGCGGTATGGCAGGTTGTGGTGCGGGAACTTCCGCTTCCGGCTCTATGTGGAATCGAGTGGGTAACGCCACGAGGCCGACGGGCAGGTCAGCCGGATCCTCTGCATCCCGGCGAGGATCGCGTGTGGTGGAGCGGGCTCACGATGCGACCGCTGCAACCGTCGTTGGGTGGCCCGCCCGTGGGCCCGCAGCGCCCGGCAGGGGCCATGGTGGCGCCCCTGCCCGGGCGAGTGTTTGCCGTTTGCGGCTGCCGCCGAATCTGCCGCCAAGCGAGCGCCCTACGGCTGAGCGCTACCCACTACGAATCACATAGAGCCATTTATACCAACTTGCCGCTACGCACCGCGATATTCAACTTGCTGGAAAGCAGGATTTCACCAGAAACCAGCAAGTCCAATGGTCGACCTGGTATGACTTTGTGGTCGATTCTGGTCTGTGGTGTGCTTCGGCTTGATTTGAACTGCGACTATGATCGCCTGCATGAACTCGTGAACCAGCATATCAGCATTCGTGAGATCCTTGGCCACGGTATATTTGACGATGTTCGCTACCACTTTCAAACCCTCAAAGACAACGTCAGCTTGCTCACACCGGAGTTACTCGATGAGATCAATCAACTGATCGTACAGGCGGGGCATGTATTGGTAAAAAAAAAGGACGACGAAGCGCTGCGTGGGCGTTGCGACTCCTTTGTGCTTGAAACGAATGTACATTATCCTACCGACATCAACCTGCTGTATGACGCTATGCGCAAGGTCATTACGCTTACAGGGCAATGGTGCGAATCACTTGGCCTCAGCGTCTGGCGCCAGCACGCCTACAACGTCAAGAACGTCAAACGGCTTATGCGTACGGCGCAAAACAAGAAGCGCAGCAAGGCCAAATCACCTGATTTGGTTGAGGAAAAAGAAGCGCTAATCATCGTGGCGCATCAAAAATACATTGATGTCTCCCAAGCCTACGTGGACAAGGCGAGCCAGACCCTAGCCATGATTGAGAGTCGTGGCCTCAGCGACGTACTTGATGTTGCCAGGAAGGCGGAAATTGAGGGTTTCATGAAACATGCTGAACGCCAAATCGATCAAATCCGTCGGCGCGTTATTCTGGGCGAAGTTATCGGGCATGATGAAAAGGTGTTTTCCATCTTCCAGCCTCACACAGAATGGATCAGCAAAGGAAAGGCGGGGGTTCCGGTGGAACTGGGTGTCAAGGTGTGCATACTCGAAGATCAACACCAATTTATATTGCACCACCAAGTGATGCAAAAACAGACGGACGACCAAGTCACAGTGGAAATGGTTGTGCAGGCAAAGAAGCGTTTCCCAAAATTAAATGCCTGCAGCTTTGACAAAGGCTTTCATTCCAAGGATAATCAGACTACCTTAAAAGAGGCATTGGAGTTGGTTGCCCTGCCGAGAAAAGGAAAGTTAAGCAAACTTGCGCAGGAAGAAGAACAGGCAGA
>CAISUK010000014.1 GCA_903888645.1 uncultured Pseudomonadota bacterium
CTTCATCGTCATGATCGCTCCCAAAAGGTGGATAAGCATCACGACTATTATGGGCCATTACGTAATGTTTTTGTTGGAACGATCTACTAGTAGCGGGTGGGCTCCCTCAACTCGCCGCTCATGACCTTGAAAATATGAAGTTCGGGATCTAAAGCATGTTTGCCTTGCAATTGGCATTTCGTCGGTGATTGCTTCAGGCCCTTCTAAGCGAAATTGTTGCCTCTGGCTCGCCAACATGGATTGGATCGCTCCATTCCAGCTGGCGGTCTTTACCGCCCAACTTTTCGCGCCATGGGCATTCTGGGTCTCGGGTAACCGCGATGAACCGCAGCATGTCCTCCTTGATTTGTACGGCGCATAACGCAGACTTTGCATCGTGGTTGCGCCGCCATTGTCATACCAGTTATTGAAAAAGGCTCTATCGAGAGAGGGATCGAGATCGATGACTTCGATCAGGAATTGATCGTGGTTACCGACCAAGAACACTTCATCAGCTGTGCTTCCCATGCCGGCACATAGAATTTCGAAGACCTTCTTGGAGTCCGGTCCTCGATCAATGTAATCGCCCAAATGCACAACGGAATGGTGGAAGCTCTTTTCGCGATCTATTTCCGATCGCAAAACGGAGTGCAGGGCCGTCAGTTCGTCAGCGTGTCCATGAACATCTCCCACGGCAAATAACATCTGCCCAGGAGGGGCGACACGCGGGGCTGCGATCCATTGTGTATGGGAAGAATACATGGCATTGCCTCGATCTGGATAAGGTCGCCGTGAAGGAAGGAGAGGAAATCAAGCATTCTTCTGGGGAGTATGGCTGAGGCCGGATGCCGCAGTCAATTGGCGACGCCTGGTCAAGGAAACGGGGTCTGGTCTTGCTTTCTTTTGCCTTCCAGGCGATTGTCGTTGCCGCGCGATCCGCAGGTGCAACACGACCCAGGCTTTCAGTTTGACCAGTGATGCGCTTGACGCTAGCATCGCCAATCATGCGTACTACTGGCGACATCGGCGATCCCATCCTGAAGGAAGTCAAGCGCCCTCAGCAGCGCGATGGCAAGTCGTTGGGACGGCCGGTGCCCGATCTTCTGGCGCAGTCACTGGCCGCTACAAGGGCCACCGCCAATGCAGAGGTTCCGGCAATCCAATGGGTTGCGCAAGCCGAGGGTGAACGGCTTGACCTCGCCGACAAGACTGCGTCTCGGAATGCCATGGACGGGTGCGGGGCACGGTCTTTGGCATCGACGCAAACATTCTTCTGTATGCGTCGGATCAGACAAGCCCATTTCACCCTAGAGCGGCGGAGCTTCTTCAGGAGTGCGCGCATCGGCGCGATTTTTTTTGCCTGGCCTGGCTCGCGGCAATGAGCTACCTGCGCATCGCCACCCATCCGTCGATATTCGAGCGGCCACTCACGCCGGCGCAGGCCGTGGGCAGTATCGACGCGTTTCTGTCGCTGCCACATTGCCGAGCTATTGGCGACAAGGTAGACCACCTGCCCCGCGCCGCTTTTACACTTTTTTGTCATTATGCTGATCGAAACCAGTTGATTGGATTGAACGAAGACGGAGATCCTGTCACTATAGTTTCGTTTGCCGTAATTGAAACGTCAGGGGACCACGAATCCTCACTTGCCATTGACCGATCACGCACCAGATAGCTCAGTCAAGGGCTGAGCCGAATACCCACCTATGCCAGCTTCCGCCACCCGCCCGATAGCCTTGGTCGTTCAACAGCATGTCGAAGAATCGGCGATTCTGCGTAACATTCGTTCGGTGCTGGTGCGAGCACCCCACGTCCAACTTCACCGCTTGAAACGCCTCGACGATCGACTCGCCGCACACCTCGACGGCGTCGCTGTCGCGGGCGAGTACGGATCGAATCTTTGCATGGCGGCGCTGGAAACGCCGGGTGTCGGCGAGGTGTTCGCGGCAGCAGTGCGGGCGATTGAGGACAAAGACGCGTCGCGGCTAGACCGAC
>CAISUK010000015.1 GCA_903888645.1 uncultured Pseudomonadota bacterium
GACTTCCATCGGCGCGCCGCTTTGCTGCACCACCCCCTGGTTCATGATGAAGATGCGGTCGGCCATGGTCATGGCCTCGACTTGATCATGGGTGACATAGATCATGGTTGCACCCAGGCGGCGGTGCAGTTTGCTGATTTCGGCACGCATCGCTACGCGCAGCTTGGCATCCAGGTTGGACAGTGGCTCGTCGAACAGAAACACCTTGGGCTTGCGCACGATGGCGCGGCCCACCGCCACGCGCTGGCGCTGGCCACCGGAGAGTTCTTTGGGCTTGCGTTCCAGCAGTTCGTTGAGTCCGAGAATGTCGGCAGCCTCCAGCACCCGGGCGTCGATCTCGGCGTCCGAGAGCTTGCGAATCTTCAGGCCGAAGCCCATGTTTTCGCGCACGTTCATGTGCGGGTACAGGGCGTAATTCTGGAACACCATGGCGATGTCGCGATCCTTGGGAGCCATGTCGTTGACCAGCGTGTCACCGAAGTAGATTTCGCCCGAAGTGATTGTTTCCAGACCGGCGATCATGCGCAAGGCGGTCGACTTGCCGCAGCCAGAGGACCCCACCAGCACGGCAAATTCCTTGTCCTGAATTTCGATCGACAGATCGTTGACGACAGTGACGGCCCCGTACCGTTTGACGACGTTTTTCAAAGTGACTTTAGCCAAGTGCGATAACTCCTTCTTCAAGTGGGCTGCAGGTTCAATGGCTGGTAGGCCTCCACGGGATAGCTGCGCGCCGGTGCACTGCCAAAGGTACGACACCATACTCGGCATCCGTCACATTGTCCAAGATGCTGCAAGCGGCGATCTGACGTTGACGATGCTCGATGGCGACACGGCGTTGCGCGACCAGCTCGGCGCGCTCAGTCAGCGGTGCAGCCGTCACAGGGCTGAGTTCACCGCGCAGAAAGGCGGCGCGGTCGAGCAGCTCAATGCGCTTGTCGGACAGGCGTACCCAGAGCAAGTCGCCGTTGGCCAGTGCGCCGATGCCGCCACCCTCGTAGGCCTCGGGCACCATGTGGCCGACGCAGGCACCTTTGGTGACACCCGAATAGCGGCCGTCGGTGATCATCATCGAGGTGCGTTCCACTACGCCGTGGTGGCGCAGGTACTGGCTGGGTGCGAACAGCTCGGGCATGCCAAAGGCCTTCGGGCCCTGGCCGGCAATCACGAAGGCGAAAGCCAGCGTGCCGTTTTTGACCATGGTCATGACATCCTCGTCGGCAGGTGCGCCATGGCGGCGGCGCAAAGCGGCCAGCAGTTCAGGTGTCAGCTCCGGCATCTGGCATAGCATGTCGATCAGGTTGCCGGAACTTAGCTCGCGGTTGCACGGCATTTCGTTGTCGTAATAACGCACCAGGAAGACGCGACCATCAAAACGCTGGTAAGACTCGGTTGACATGCCCGCGACTTTAAGTGTGCAGGACGAGAAGAAATTGCCGCGCATGATGTCGGTGCCCGACAGTTCGCGTACCGGCTGGATGCGGATGATTGACCGCTCCTGGGGCAGCGAGGGCGAAACAGCGTCGGCAATCTCAGCGACCCGTTGGCGCCAGGTTTTGCCGCTGACGGTCGGTGCATCCCAGTTCATCGGTACGTTCAGGTTTTGCAGCACTTTGTACAGGCTGGTCATCCCATGGTGCAGGCCAGCCTGGGCC
>CAISUK010000016.1 GCA_903888645.1 uncultured Pseudomonadota bacterium
GAGGCGACGCGCTTGATCAGCCAGGCCCGTGAAGCCGCGGAAGGCGAAGCCGGCGTTGCCGCGCAGCGCGCCAAGGAATCATTGCGCGATCAAGTCGCTCACCTAGCGGTAGCCGGTGCCGAGAAGATCCTGCGCCGTGAAGTTAACGCCCAGGTGCACGCTGAACTGCTCGGCGCACTCAAGTTGGAGCTCTGACAATCCATGGCAGAGAACGTCACGCTCGCGCGACCGTATGCCGAAGCGGCATTTCGCCTTGCTCGCGAAGAAAATCAGCTTGACAGCTGGTATGACGCGCTGGCGCGGATGGCGGCCGTAGCCGCGGATGTCGACATGAAGTCACTGCTTGACAACCCCAAGGTTGATCACGCAGCGGCGACGAAAGTATTGCTCGACGTTATTGGCAGCGAAATTTCATCCGAGCAGAAAAATTTCGTGCGCTTACTTGCGGAAAACCAGCGCGTATCGGTGTTGGCAGAGATCCACCAGCTTTTTGCCGAGCACAAGAACGCTGCTGAGAGTGTCAAGGACGCCAAGATAAGTTCCGCATTTCCAATCGACAACGCTGCACTCGACATACTGGTGGGCGACCTCCAGCGTCGTTTCCACTGCAAAATCCAGGCTAGCGTCGAAATCGAACCGGAACTGATTGGCGGTGTGCGCATCGCCGTCGGCGACCAGGTGATCGACGCTTCTGTCCGCGGCAAGCTTGCCCTGATGGCGACCGCCCTCAAGAACTAGGAGTTAATTGTTATGAACCTCAATCCCTCTGAAATCAGCGACCTGATCAAGAGCCGAATCCAGAACATGGAACTGGCCGTCCAGTCCAGGACCGAAGGCACCGTGGTCTCGGTCTCCGACGGTATCTGCCGCGTTCATGGCCTTGCCGACGTGATGCAGGGCGAAATGCTGGAGTTCCCGGGTAACACCTTTGGCCTCGCACTTAACTTGGAGCGTGACTCGGTGGGATCGGTCATCCTTGGCGAGTACGAACACATCACCGAGGGGGATACGGTCAAATGTACCGGCCGAATTCTGGAAGTGCCCATCGGGCCGGAACTGCTCGGCCGGGTTGTCAATGCGCTGGGAGAGCCGATCGACGGCAAAGGCCCGGTTCACGCCAAGCTGTCCGATAACATTGAAAAAGTTGCCCCGGGTGTAATTTGGCGCAAGTCTGTTTCCCAACCGGTGCAGACCGGTCTCAAGTCTATCGACTCGATGGTGCCAATCGGTCGCGGCCAGCGCGAGCTGATCATCGGCGACCGCCAGACAGGCAAGACTGCCGTCGCGGTGGATGCCATCATCAATCAGAAGGGTCAGGACATGTTCTGTATCTACGTGGCGATCGGGCAAAAAGCCTCGACCATCGCCAACGTGGTGCGGAAGCTGACTGAAGCCGGCGCGATGGAATACACCATCATCGTCGCCGCATCTGCGTCCGAGTCGGCGGCCATGCAGTTTCTGGCGCCTTATTCCGGCTGCACCATGGGCGAGTACTTCCGCGACCGCGGCATGGACGCCCTGATCATTTATGACGATTTGACCAAGCAGGCCTGGGCCTACCGCCAAGTGTCGCTGCTGTTGCGCCGCCCCCCCGGTCGTGAAGCTTACCCGGGCGACGTGTTCTACCTGCACAGTCGGCTGCTCGAGCGAGCGGCGCGCGTCAGCGAGGCCTGGGTGGAGAAGTTTACCAATGGCGAAGTCAAGGGCAAGACCGGTTCACTGACCGCATTGCCGATCATCGAAACTCAGGCCGGCGACGTGACGGCCTTCGTGCCGACCAACGTGATCTCGATTACCGATGGTCAGATCTTCCTTGAGTCCGACTTGTTCAATGCCGGTATTCGTCCCGCCATCAATGCCGGTATTTCGGTATCGCGGGTCGGCGGAGCGGCTCAGACCAAGGTGATCAAGAAGCTTGGCGGCGGCGTTCGTCTCGCACTCGCGCAGTTCCGCGAACTCGCCGCTTTCGCCCAATTCGCATCTGATCTCGACGAAGCTACCCGCAAGCAACTTGAGCGCGGCCGTCTGGTCACTGAACTGATGAAACAGCCGCAGTATTCGCCCATGAAGGTTTCTGAAATGGCGGTTACCTTATTCACCGTCAACAAGGGTTATTACGATGACATCGATGTCAAACGCGCCCTGCACTTCGAGTCCTCCCTGATGGCTTACCTCAAGCAGAATCAAGCGGCAATGCTCGACAAACTCGAGGCCAGCAAGGATCTTGACGGCGACGGCGAGAAGACGCTGGTAGCTGCCATCGAAGCGTTCAAGAAAACCTGGGCGTGATGCAAATCCTGGCAGGAGCTGAGCATGGCTAGCGGCAAGGAAATTAGAACCAAGATCAAGAGCGTCCAGAACACGCGCAAGATCACTAAGGCCATGGAGATGGTCGCTGCCTCCAAGATGCGCAAGGCGCAGGAGCGAATGAAGGCGGCACGTCCCTATGGCGAAAAGGTGCGGCGGATTGCAGCGAATCTGTCGCAGGCGAATTCAGAGTATCGGCATCCGTTCCTCGCCAAATTGGCAGAGATCAAGCGGGCCGGCATGGTCGTAGTTACCACTGACAAGGGCCTGTGCGGCGGACTCAATACCAATGTCCTCAGATTGGCACTAAATCGCATGCGCGATTTGGAAGGCCGGGGTGTCAACGATCTGCGCGTCACGGCGATCGGCAACAAGGGCGTTGGTTTCATGCAACGCCTTGGAGCCAAGCTGGTGTCCAAGGTAGTCGGCATTGGCGATACGCCGCATCTGGAAAAGCTGATCGGGCCGATCAAGGTAATGCTTGATGCATTTCAGGCTGGTGAGATCGATGTAGTCTATGTCGTCTACACCCGCTTCGTAAACACCATGAAGCAAGAGCCGGTGATTGAACAACTGCTACCTCTGACTGGCGAAAAGCTCCGCGACGAACAATCGCACAGCTGGGATTACCTCTACGAGCCCGATTCAAAGGCAGTGGTCGATGAACTCCTAGTGCGTTACGTCGAAGCTCTGGTTTATCAGGCGGTTGCAGAAAACATGGCTTCCGAGCAATCGGCGCGAATGGTGGCGATGAAGGCAGCTTCGGATAACGCAGGCAGTGTGATCAACGAGTTGCAGCTGGTCTACAACAAGACCCGGCAGGCAGCGATCACCAAGGAAATCGCGGAGATCGTCGGCGGAGCCGCAGCGGTTTAACGAATTTTTTGTATTGGGGAATGACGATGAGTCAAGGTGAAATCGTTCAGTGCATTGGCGCGGTGGTGGACGTTCAATTCCAGCGCAGCAACATGCCTAGAGTCTATGATGCCCTCACGATGGAAGGCTCGGAACTGACGCTTGAAGTCCAGCAGCAGCTGGGCGACGGCGTGGTCCGGACCATTGCGCTGGGTTCTTCCGATGGTCTGCGCCGCGGCATGATGGTAGATAACACCGGCAAGCCCATCTCGGTACCGGCCGGCACCGCGACGCTCGGCCGCATCATGGACGTGCTTGGTCGGCCGATCGACGAAGCGGGTCCGATCGCCACCGACGCACGTCGGTCGATCCACCAGAAGGCGCCGAAATTCGACGAACTGTCGCCAGCCCAGGAACTGCTCGAAACCGGCATCAAGGTTATCGACTTGGTCTGTCCGTTTGCCAAGGGCGGCAAGGTAGGCCTGTTCGGCGGCGCCGGCGTCGGCAAGACCGTGAACATGATGGAGTTGATCCGCAACATCGCCATCGAGCACAGCGGCTACTCGGTATTTGCCGGTGTGGGCGAGCGTACTCGCGAAGGTAACGACTTCTACCACGAAATGAAGGACTCAAACGTCCTTGACAAAGTGGCATTGGTCTACGGCCAGATGAATGAGCCACCTGGAAACCGTCTGCGCGTGGCGCTGACTGGCCTGACCATGGCCGAAGCCTTCCGCGACGAGGGCCGCGACGTGCTGTTCTTCGTAGACAACATTTACCGCTTTACGCTGGCCGGCACCGAAGTGTCGGCGTTGCTCGGCCGGATGCCTTCGGCAGTGGGCTACCAGCCGACGCTGGCCGAAGAAATGGGCCGCCTGCAGGAGCGTATCACCTCGACCAAGGTAGGCTCCATTACTTCGATTCAGGCTGTTTATGTTCCAGCGGACGACTTGACCGACCCTTCCCCAGCCACCACCTTCGGCCACCTGGATGCTACCGTAGTGCTGTCGCGCGATATCGCTTCGCTGGGTATCTATCCTGCCGTCGATCCGCTCGATTCCACATCACGCCAGATTGACCCGAATGTCATCGGCGAAGAGCACTACAGCACGACACGTGCAGTCCAGGCGACCCTGCAGCGGTACAAGGAGCTGCGCGACATCATTGCCATTCTGGGTATGGACGAGTTGGCACCGGAAGACAAGCTGGTGGTCGGACGGGCTAGAAAGATTCAGCGCTTCCTTTCCCAGCCATTCTTCGTTGCCGAAGTTTTCACAGGATCCCCCGGCAAGTATGTGTCGTTGAAGGAAACCATCCGCGGCTTCAAGATGATCGTCGGCGGAGAATGCGATCATCTGCCCGAGCAAGCTTTTTACATGGTCGGCGGCATTGATGAGGCATTCGAAAAGGCCAAGACGATGCAGTAATTCTTGCGAGGCGAGGGACGCGATGACGCCTTTGGCATTGCGGCCCTCATCCCAATTGCTGCACAGCAAACGAGGTTAATAACATGGCAATGACCATACACGTCGACGTCGTCAGCGCCGAGGAGTCGATCTTTTCAGGACTGGCAGAATTCGTTGTTCTGCCCGGAGAGGCAGGCGAGCTCGGTATCATGCCTGGGCACATGCCGTTGATGACCCGCATCAAGCCAGGTGCCGTTCGGGTCAAGACGCAAGCCGGTACAGAAGAATTGATCTTCGTTGCCGGTGGCATGCTTGAGGTGCAGCCAAACCTGGTGACGGTCCTTGCCGATACGGCAATACGCGGCAAAGATCTCGACGAAGCCAAGGCGCTCGACGCCAAGCGCAAAGCCGAGGAAGCGATGGCATCGCGCAGCTCGGAGCTCGACTACGCACGCGCGCAAGCAGAACTTGCCGAGGCGGTGGCGCAACTACAAGCTATCCAAAAATTGCGCAAACACCATAACTGAGCAGGAACGGCAAAGCGCAAGTTTCAATATTTGCCGCCCGATTGGCAGTCCGCTAGCGCAGTATCGGGTTGATAATGCTTAGCCGTCTGGCTCTGCGCCAGATCCCAATGGCAATTCAGGCCAATGGTGCTGTGTCTTCGAACTGATCATGATGCAAGCAAAGCATCTGCGCCTCAAACCACCAGAGGGCGCCGACCGGCTCGAAGAAAAATGGTGCCGGCTGAAAATGCGGTGTTTGGCATAGAGCCAAGCCGCTGAAGACGGAAACCCAACACACTGCCGCGGCCCATCGAATAATTCCAGCCACATCATTCAGACGGTTCTCCATGACATCCGAGCGTGCCAGTGGCATCTTGCTGCACCCTACATCGCTACCTGGCGCCTATGGCGCAGGTGATTTCGGCCCCGCCGCCTACCAATTTGTCGATTGGCTGGCGAGCGCCGGCCAGTCGATGTGGCAAGTGCTCCCAATGACTACCATCGGCGAAGGCTATTCGCCATACATGGGCAGTTCAGCCTTCGCGGGCAATCCGTTACTGATTGATCTGACCGACTTGGGCCAGCGTGGCTGGCTTGAATCTGAGGACTTGCAACCAGACACGGAATTCGCGGCCGACCGAGTTAACTATGCTCTCCAGTTCGCTTTTCGCGTCCCGCGTCTGCGGCTGGCTGCAAAGCACTTCAATGACCGTGCCGGACCCACGGATCGAAGTGACTTGGCAGCGTTCTGCGCCGAGGAGGCGTCCTGGCTGAATGACTATGCTCTGTTCATGGCCATCGATGCGCAGCATCCAGGTCGACAATGGAACGAGTGGCCGGCCGAACTGGTGCGACGTGACGCGGTTGCGTTGCGCAAGGCACACTCTGCTTATGCAGAAGAAGTTGCCTTCTCGAAATTCTGCCAGTGGCTGTTTTCGCGGCAATGGTCAAGGCTGAAGCGGTATGCTAATGAGCGCGGCGTAAGCATTGTGGGTGACGTGCCCATCTATGTGGCATTTCACAGCGTCGATGTCTGGGCGCATCAGGAGCTATTTGAACTTGACGCGAATCGCCTAAGCAGCGTCGTCGCCGGGGTTCCACCGGACTATTTCAGTCCGACCGGGCAGCGTTGGGGAAATCCCTTGTATCGATGGGCTGCGCACCGTGGCGATGGCTACCGATGGTGGATCGGCCGCATGAAAAGAGCACTCTCGCTGGCAGACCTCGTGCGCATAGACCACTTCCGGGGCTTCGCCGCCTACTGGGAGATTCCTGCATCTGAGCCGACCGCAATCAATGGGCGCTGGGTAAAAGGTCCCGGAGCGGAATTGCTCCGGGCTTTTCAGTCCGCCTTTCCACAATTACCGGTAATTGCCGAAGATTTGGGATTGATCACTCCGGATGTCGGAGAACTTCGGGACAGCTTTGATATGCCTGGCATGCGCATCCTGCAATTCGCTTTCGGTGAAACTGCCAGTCACCCTTATCTTCCACATAATTATGAAGTCAATACCGTGGCCTACACTGGCACTCATGACAACGACACAGCGGTCGGCTGGTGGAATGGTGCATCGCCTCGGGAGCGCGCTTTCGCGCAGCACTACCTTGGGACTGACGGAAACTCCATGCAGTGGAAACTAATACGGGCATTGTCGATATCGGTTGCGCGGTTAGTGATCTTTCCGATGCAGGACGTACTCGGACTCGATGGGCGCTATCGAATGAACGTACCGGGAACTCAAAGCGGCAACTGGGAGTGGCGTTTCGCCTGGTCCGATGTGCATGATTGGCACGCGACGGTCTTGCGAGACCTTGGGGCAGTTCATGGCCGATGCAAACTGAACGAGAGCCAGTTCAGACCCTGATCCACAGTCGCGCCTTTGCTACCCGTCGCCACAACTCGGCATTGCCGGCTTTCGCCCGCGACACTGCTCCGCGACAACGAAACAGTTACCGAACGGCATCGCGACCAACGACTTGAGCTTGCCAATCCATGCAGCCATCGCCAACACCGCAAGGCATCCAAACAGCAACAGCGAACGCAGAAACGTCGCGCAGGAAATGCCCGATGTCATCTACCCCTCAACGGCTGATATGGCATCTCGGGAAGTGGCTGATACGGACACGGCGATCCTTGCTACCTCAGTGCAACTGAAAATTCTGCTTATTGCAGGATCATTCTTGAGCCAAATAAATTACGCCGAGCGAAGCGCCGAGGCAGATCAGCCTTTCGACAAAAGCTTGAGCGCCTGGCGGATGCCGTCGGAAACCGACGCACCGGGGGCTAGCTGTCTCATCGCTGCCACGGCTTCCTTGTCGCTGTAACCGAGCGCCAATAGGGCGTTCAGGATATCGCTACCAGCGTCAGCTGGAGTCGCTGCGCCAGTTGAAAGCGTCTTGGGTAACTTATCACGCAATTCCAGCAGAAGCCGTTCTGCCGTCTTCTTGCCAATGCCGGGAATCTTGGTCAGTCGCCCGGATTCCTGCATCGCCACCGCCTGTACGAAATCGCCTACCGAAAGACCCGACAGGACAGCCAGGGCAATGCGCGCACCAACGCCCGAAATTCTCAGCAACTGCCGGAAAACAGCGCGCTCAGCCTCGGAGAGGAATCCGTAGAGGAAATGACCATCCTCGCGAACAATCATATGCGTGTGCAAAGCCACCCGTTCACCGCTGGCTGGAAGGTTATAAAACGTGCTCATCGGCACATCCAGTTCGTAACCAACGCCGAGTACGTCAACCACAATCTGCGGTGGATTCTTCTCGATCAGGATACCGGTCAAACGCCCGATCATGGATAAACCCTCACAAGTATGGCGACAAAAATCATATCAGTCGTCCATTACGGACGCGGAAACCCTGTGTCAACAGGCCGCCCAATCCTTGACCGCCATGGGCATGACAAATAGCACACGCAAGTGCGTCGGCTGCATCAGTGGAGGGTTCGCCGGGAAGTTGCAGTAGGCGCCGTACCATATGCTGAACCTGCTCTTTCGCCGCCTTGCCATTGCCAACTACTGCCTGCTTTAATTGCAGCGCCGTGTACTCAGAAACTGGCAGGTCTGCCATTACCAAGGCAGCTATCGCTGCGCCTCGAGCCTGACCCAGAAGCAGCGTCGACTGCGGATTGACATTGACAAAGACCTTCTCAATTGCGGACTGATTTGGCTGATTCGCGGCTACGACTTCGGAGATGCCCTCGAAGATGGTCTTGATACGCTCCGGCAGTGACTGCTTCTCGTTGGTCTTGATGCAGCCACTCGTGACATAGGTGAGCAGACTGTTTCGTTTGTCGATGACACCGAACCCAGTGACGCGTAAACCAGGGTCGATACCGAGAATCCTGACTTCGTTGCTCATGTCCTCCATTCTCTCAGAATTCGCGAAACAACAACGTCAGTCGTCATCGGCATAAGATGACGCACCTCCTTGGGCGGAAGTAAACGCGGCGCAAATCGTTCGAAAGTCTGAATATTCGAGTTAGAATTCGGTCTGCCGCAATTGCGGCAAACTTTTCTTGCGAGCAAAGCAAACAACCTCAGGGGAGAAAGATGATCACAGGAATCGTGTGGCTACTCACGGGTGTCATTCTAGGCTGGATTGCCAGCAGTTCGATCAATGCCTTGGAGCGCCCTGAACCGGTCAAGCCGGCAGGTCCTGATCGAGAGACGTTGCAGAAACTCGAAGATGCACAGCGCGAATCGGCGAGCAGCAAGCGCCAGATCGCCTTCCTTTGGATGCGCCTCGGTCAAATGGCGCGTGGCGATTACCGGATCGATAAAATCGATTGAAACGCCGCCCCCGGGCGAAGCTCAGAGACCGCTCAACGCAGCGAAGCGTTGAGCCCTTCCAGGGCCTTGTTGCCGGGGCACAGATAGGCGTCGCCTAACTGGTTGAGTGGTTTTTCCACTGTGTTCAAATGGCGGTGCATGTCGTCGGCACTGCTATCGACATAGAGCAGACCGGTCACCACTTCGCCGAGGGCATGACGCTCCTGAAGGTGGTTCATGGCACCGATCCGATCGGTCGGATCGTAATCCTTGGCGAGCTTGCGCAAGTGCAGGACGGAACCGTCATGCTGGACAATCCGGCGTAGGGAACCGGGCGCGTAGGAAGTACTGATTTCGTTGCGCGGCAGGATGACATCGAGGCGATTGACGGCGTCATTATGTTCGCGCACGTAATCGTAGCTCTTGGTAGACCCGGCGTGGTTGTTGAAGGTGACGCAGGGGCTGACAACGTCGATGAACGACGGCCCACGGTGACGCAAGGCACCCTTGATGAGCGGGATCAACTGCTCCTTGTCGCCGGAAAAGCTGCGCGCCACATAACTGGCGCCGAGCTGCAACGCCAAGGCCACTAGATCGATCGGGCTGTCGCTGTTGACCACGCCGCGCTTGTTCTTGGACCCTTTGTCGGCAGTGGCAGAAAACTGACCCTTGGTCAGTCCGTAAACACCGTTATTCTCGACGATATAAGTCATGTTCACGCCGCGGCGCATGGCATGGGCGAACTGGCCGATACCGATCGAAGCAGAGTCGCCGTCGCCCGAGACCCCCAGGTAGATGAGATCGCGATTGGCCAGCGCGGCGCCCGTCAATACCGATGGCATCCGGCCGTGCACGCTGTTGAAGCCGTGCGAATTGCCGAGGAAATAATCGGGCGTTTTCGACGAACAGCCGATGCCCGATAACTTGGCGACGCGGTGCGGCTCCACATCGAGATCGAAGCAGGCTTGCACGATGGCGGCGCTAATCGAATCGTGACCGCAGCCGGCACATAGCGTGGATATAGCGCCTTCATAATCGCGGCGGGTATAGCCGAGTGCATTCTTCGGCGTATCGGGACGGAACAGCTTGGGCTTGGCCAGGTAAGTCATGTCGCCACCTTTCGAATCGGGCTGACTTTGCGCTCGGACAGCGCGTCGGCAATGCGGCCGGCGATAAAGCGTGCGGTGATCGGCGTGCCGTCGTAATGCAGGACGCGTAGCAGACGCTTCGGATCGATGTCGCCTTCGTTGATCAGCAGGGTGCGCAACTGGGCGCTTTCATTCTGCTCGACGACGAAAACGGCTTCGTGATCGGCAACGAATTGCAGCACTTCGTCGGAAAACGGGAAACCGCGCGCTCGCAGCGTGTTGACATGAATGTCCCGCGCTTCCAGCAGCACGCTGGCTTCGGCCATAGCGGCGCTGGTCGAGCCGTAATGGATGACGCCGAAGCGCGTCGGTTGCGCAGCCTCGCGCAGGACAGGCGCTGGAACCAGTTTTTTCGCCGTGACGAATTTGCGCCGCAACCGCTCCATGTTGTAGATGTAGTCGTTGCCGGTTTCGCTGTACTTGGCGTAGGCATTGCGCGTGGTGCCGCGCGTGAAATAGGCGCCCTTGGTCGGATGCGTGCCGGGAATGGTCCGGTACGGTATGCCATCGCCATCGACGTCGAGATAGCGGCCGAATTCCTTGCCGGCATCCAGATCGTCGTGGCTCATCACCTTGCCGCGATCGTAGCGGCGCTGGTCGTCCCAGGCGAAGGGCTTGCACAGCCGGTCGTTCATGCCGATGTCAAGGTCGAGGAGAACGAATACCGGTGTCTGCAAACGGTCGGCCAGGTCGAAAGCCAGCGCGCCGAGTTCGAAGCATTCGTAAGGATCTTCGGGGAATAGCAGGACATGCTTGGTGTCGCCGTGCGAGGCGTAGGCACAGGACAACAGATCGGACTGCTGGGTGCGGGTCGGCATGCCGGTGGAGGGGCCGCCGCGTTGCACATTGAAGATCACGGCGGGAATTTCGGCGAAGAAGGCCAGGCCGAAAAACTCCTGCATCAGCGAAATGCCCGGACCGGAGGTCGCCGTGAAAGAGCGTGACCCGTTCCAAGAAGCGCCGATGACCATGCCGATCGAAGCCAGTTCGTCCTCAGCCTGAACAACCGCATAACGCGAGCGGCCGTTATCCGGATCCGTGCGGAACTTGCGGCAATAGCCACTGAAGGCCTCGATGATGGAGGTCGAAGGCGTGATTGGATACCAGGCCGCCACCGTGGCGCCACCGTAAACCGCGCCGAGACCACAGGCACTGTTACCATCGATAAAGATACGATCGCCGACGCCATCGGCACGCTCCACGCGCAGACCGATCGGGCAAGGCAGGTTCGCCTTGGCGTGGTCAAAGCCAAGCCGCAGGGCATTGACGTTGGCGCCGATCAATTGGTCCTTGCCGCGATACTGGTCGGCGATCAATGCTTCCACGGCAGCGAAATCCATGTCGAGTAACGCTGTCAGCGCGCCGACATACATGATGTTCTTGAACAGTTGGCGTTGCCGCGGATCGCTGTATTCGCGGTTACAGATTTCGGTCAGGGGTATTGCTAATATCGTGATGTCATCACGAAATTTCGATTTTGGCAGCGTCTTGGTCGAGTCGTAGAACAGATAGCCCCCCGGCTCGATTTCGGCAACATCCTTATCCCAGGTCTGCGGATTCATGGCCACCATCAGATCGCAGCCACCGCGGCGCCCCAGCCAACCCGAAGCCGAGACACGCATCTCGTACCAGGTCGGTAGGCCTTGAATATTGGACGGAAAAATATTGCGTGGCGCCACCGGCACGCCCATGCGCATCACGGCGCGCGCAAAAAGTTCATTCGCCGACGCTGAACCGGAGCCGTTGACGTTGGCAAACTTGATGACGAAGTCGTTGCAACTCTGGATGGGTTTGGAGACAGTCATTCTTTGCGAACCTCCGTTCCGGCGTGCGGAATCTTGAGAAAAAACTTCTGCATGTCCCAAGCACCCGTCGGGCAGCGTTCGGCGCACATGCCGCAATGCAGGCAGACGTTTTCGTCCTTGACCATGGCCCGTCCGGTCTTCAGTCCGTCCGCGACATAAAGCGCCTGGTCGTGGTTCTTGGCCGGGGCCTTGAGGCGGCCCCGCAACTCGTTCTCTTCGCCGTTGGCGGTGAAGGTGATGCACTCGGTCGGGCAGATGTCGACGCAGGCATCGCATTCGATGCAGGCCTTGTTGGTGAATATCGTCTCGATATCGCAATTCAGGCAGCGCTCCGCCTCGGCATAGGCCATGCGCAGATCGTAGCCGAGTTCCAGTTCGAGTTTTATGTTGCGCAGCGCCTTGTCGAGATTCTTGCTCGGCACCTTCTTGCGCGACTCCTCGGAAACCTGATTGTCATAGCTCCACTCGTGAATGCCCATTTTCTGGCTGACCAGGTTGGCCAGGGGCGAAGGTCGATCATCCAGAAGATGTTTGTGGCGGCAGAACAGATCGATGGATATCGCAGCGTCATGTCCTTGGGCGACGGCGGTGATGATGTTCTTCGGACCAAGCGCTGCATCTCCGCCAAAGAACACTTTCGGCAGTGTTGACTGTAGCGTGGCCTGATCGAGTACCGGCATGCCCCACTTGTCGAACTCGACGCCAATATCGCGCTCGATCCAGGGAAATGAATTTTCCTGGCCGATGGCGACCAGCACCGTGTCGCATTCCATGAGCAGGATCGGCTCGCCAGTGGGAAGGAGGCTGCGGCGGCCCTTATCGTCATATTCGGCGCGTACCTTCTCGAACGACACGCCGGTCAATTTGCCATCGACATGGGTGAATTCCTTGGGCACCAGAAAATTGTGGATGGGAATGCCTTCTTCCATGGCATCTTCCTTCTCCCAGGCGGAAGCCTTCATTTCCTCGAAGCCACTGCGCACCACTACCTTGACCTCCGCACCGCCGAGCCGACGCGCCGAACGACAACAGTCCATCGCCGTATTGCCGCCGCCGAGCACGATGACGCGCTTGGCAATCGAGGTGACGTGACCGAAAGCGACGTTGGCCAGCCAGTCGATGCCGATGTGGATATTCGCCGCGGCTTCCTGGCGGCCGGGGATGTCGGCATCACGACCGCGTGGCGCACCGGTGCCGACGAAGATGGCATCCCAGTCTTCAGCGAGCAGATCGCGCAGGCTGCTTACCCAACGTTCCAGCCGCGTTTCGACTCCGCGGCTGACAATGTAGTCGCACTCTTCGTCGATGACGCTGTCAGGCAGGCGGAACTTGGGAATCTGGCTGCGCATCATGCCGCCGGGAGTCTTGCCGTTATCGAACACGGTAACGTGGTAACCAATTGCTGTAAGGTCACGAGCCACAGTCAATGAAGCCGGCCCGGCGCCGACACAGGCAATGCGCTTGCCATTTTTCCTGGCCGGGATCGGTGGCAGGCGATCGAGGATGTCATCCTTGAAATCGGCAGCGACGCGCTTTAACCGGCAGATCGCCACCGGCTCCTTATCCACTCGACCACGGCGGCAAGCCGGCTCGCAGGGCCGGTCGCAGACGCGGCCGAGAATGCCGGGGAAAACATTGGACCGCCAATTGATCATGTAGGCGTCGGAGTAACGTCCGGCGGCGATCAGGCGAATGTAGTCGGGAACGGGGGTGTGGGCGGGACACGCCCACTGGCAATCCACGACCTTATGAAAATAGTCGGGAGCGCCAATATCGGTAGGCTTCAACGGCGAATCTCCAATTGCACTGGCGCCCAGTGGCCTGCTGGCCGGTCCGACGCCTGGACCGGCCGTTAAAAAACTCACAAGAGTCTAGCACCGCTTGGTGAGGACGTCATTGTCGGCAATTGAACCGAGCAGTGCAGCAGCAAAAGAACGGCGGAAATCTCACTCTTCCAATACTGCCGTCGTGTATACATCCTGCACATCGTCGAGCGCCTCGATCACGTCCAGCAACTTTTGCATCTTGGCGGCATCGTCGCCGCTGAACACTGTCTCGCTTTGTGGCTTCATTGTCACTTCGGCGAACTCCGGTTTGAAGCCGGATTTTTCTAGCGCATCCTTGACATTGATGAATTCGCCGGGGCCGGAAACCACCTCGATGGAACCATCCTCATTGGTCAGTACATCCTCGGCGCCGGCCTCGAGCGCAGCATCCATCAGCGCATCCTCGCTGGTGCCGGGCGCGAACAGAAACTGGCCGCAGTGCTTGAACATGAAGGCTACCGAGCCGTCGGTACCGAGGTTTCCGCCATACTTGTTGAAGGCATGGCGAACATCGGCAACCGTTCGCGTCTTGTTATCGGTCAGGCAATCGACGATCACCGCGGCGCCGTTGATGCCGTATCCCTCGTAGCGGATTTCCTCGTAGTTGACACCGTCGAGCTCACCGGTGCCACGCTTCACGGCGTTCTTGATGTTGTCGCCCGGCATGTTTTCTGCCTTGGCCTTGTCGATGGCCAGGCGCAAACGCGGATTGAAGTTGGCGTCGCCGCCACCCATCTTGGCCGCGACCGTGATTTCCTTGATCAACTTGGTGAACGCCTTGCCGCGCTTGGCATCCTGACGGCCCTTGCGGTGCTGGATGTTGGCCCACTTGGAATGTCCGGCCATGATGATGTAACCCTTGGGGAAGCCTTGAAGGGCAGGAATTTTAGCATCCGGCAGACGAAGCTGTGCCTTGTGCAGCGCCCTATAATTCCCGCTTCCTCAACGCTATCCTGGAGCGCATTCATGGCGGATCCGCTTTACATCGCCAACTCCGGCGAAAAGAAACTTAGTCTGCTACCGGAAATGGCCAATCGCCATGGTCTGATTACTGGCGCTACCGGTACCGGCAAGACGGTCACGCTGCAATCCCTGGCGGAACGATTCTCCACCGCCGGGGTGCCGGTGTTCATGGCTGACGTCAAGGGCGATCTGTCGGGGCTGGGCGCGGCCGGCACCGTCACGGCGAAATTCAAGGAACGGCTCGACCTGCTCGGTCTCGCCGATTTCAGGCCGCACGCCAGTCCGGTGACCTACTGGGATGTATTCGGTGCAGCCGGCCATCCGGTGCGGACGACGGTCTCCGACATGGGACCGCTGCTGCTCGGCCGGCTGCTCAATCTCAACGATACCCAGGAGGGTGTATTGCAGCTGGTTTTCAAGATTGCCGACGACCATGGCCTGCTGCTGCTCGATCTCAAGGATCTGCGCGCCATGGTGCAGCACGCCGGCGACAACGCCAAGGATTACACGACCGAATACGGCAATGTCTCGGCTGCCTCGATCGGCGCCATTCAGCGTGGTCTGCTCGGCCTTGAGGCCGAGGGCGCCGAGCGTTTCTTCGGCGAGCCGATGCTCGATATCGCTGACCTGATGCGTCTCGACCAACATGGCCGCGGTGTCATCAACGTTCTGGCAGCCGACAAGCTCTACAACTCGCCGCGCCTCTATGCCACCTTCCTGCTCTGGCTGTTGGCTGAACTCTTCGAGCGCCTGCCCGAGGTTGGCGACGTGGACAAGCCCAAGCTGGTATTTTTCTTCGATGAAGCCCACCTGCTGTTCAGCGAAGCGCCGCCGGCGCTGCTGGAAAAAGTCGAGCAGGTGGTGCGGCTGATCCGCTCCAAGGGTGTCGGCATCTACTTTGTGACGCAGAATCCCCTCGACATCCCGGACCGCGTTCTCGGCCAGCTCGGCAACCGCGTCCAGCACGCCCTGCGCGCCTTCACACCGCGCGATCAGAAGGCTTTGCAGATAGCTGCCGAAACCATGCGCGCCAACCCCGCCTTCGACGTGGCAACGGCCATCGCCGAACTCGGCACCGGCGAGGCGCTGGTCTCCTGTCTCGATGCAAAAGGCCGACCGGCGATGGTTGAACGCGCCCTCATCTTGCCGCCAGCGTCGCGGCTCGGGCCACTCACCGCGGCAGAACGCTTGGCGGCCATTGCCGCTTCGCCGCTGCAGGGTCGCTACGAAGACACCGTGGACCGTGAATCGGCTTACGAGCGATTGAAGGGGAGGACTGCGCCGGCTACAGCGCCGGCACCGGCGCGTCAAGAACCGGCAGCGTCTCGGCTGCTGCCCGCCGAGACTGCGCCCACGGCGACATCCGGTGGTGGCCTCCTTGACGGACTCGGCGACCTGCTTGGCGGAGTTGCGAGCGGCGGCGGTCGGCGCCGCGAAGGCATCGTCGAAGCCGCTGTGAAGAGCGCTGCTCGGCAGATCGGCTCACAGGTCGGCCGCGAAATCATTCGCGGCGTGCTCGGTTCCATTCTCGGCGGCCGCCGCTGAGCCGGTGAAACACAGCCATTCCGCCGGCCTGTGGCTGGCGGTGCTTGCCGCGGCTGGTTTTTCCTTCAAGGCCATTCTTGTCAAGCTGGCCTATGCGGTTCCGCAACTGGTGCCGGTCGAGGCCGTCACCCTGCTGGCCCTGCGCATGGTCTTTGCGCTGCCGGTCTTCCTCTGGGTCGGATTGCGCGAATCGCGCCGGTCGCCGCCGCTCGGTAGCGGCCAGTGGCTGGCCGTCGGCGCCCTCGGCTTGCTCGGCTATTACGGCGCCAGCATCCTCGACTTTATCGGATTGCGCTATATCAGTGCCGGTCTCGAACGCCTGATCCTGTTTACCTATCCGACCTTGACCCTGCTGATTGGCGCCCTGTGGTTCGACCGGCCGATCCGCCGCCGCGAATGGGCGGCGTTGCTACTCTGCTACCTGGGCATTGCCTTTGCGTTCTTTCACGATTTGAACGTTTCGACGGAACAACGGGCCATCTGGATTGGCGCCGCCTTCGTGTTTGGCTCGTCATTCTCCTACGCCTTTTATCTGTCAGGCAGCGCGCGGATGATCGGCGCTCTTGGCACGGCGCGGTTCACCGCGCTGGCCATGCTGGTGTCAACCCTGGCGACCTTCGCGCACTTCCTCGCCACCGAGCCGTTGACGGCCTTGCAGCAGCCTTGGTCGGTCTATGTGTTGGGCGCCGCAATGGCGCTGTTTTCGACAGTGATTCCTGTGTTCGCACAAGGCGCGGCGATCCGCCGCATCGGTAGCGGTCCGGCGGCCCTGATCGGTACGCTTGGACCAATGTTGACGATTCTGTTCGGATGGTGGCTGCTTGACGAAGCCATTTCCACCGCGCAGATTGCTGGCGCGGCATTGGTGGTAGCTGGCGTCATCCTGGTCGGGCGGGGCAGCGGAAAACATTGAAGGCGAGGCCAATCATGCAGACTGCATTTTCCCCCTACTTTCGTCTAACTCGGAGCAAGTTGCCGGGCGGGGCTATCCTGACATTCTCTTAAATCAGGTGCGCGAGTTGCGTGCCGATTGGAACTACCTGCAACTGGACTGGCGGCGCAGCCTGAGCACTGATGCCGACTTGGCCGTAAGCATTTCGCACACAAATATTTCTGAGACAGACCATTTTATCGTGGCTCTTCCCGGTCTCAACGTGGGAATCAACGCAGACCAAGGTGGCAGGTCCAGCAATGACGCTTTTTCGCTTCAGCACACGTTCAGCCCGGCCAAGGATCTACGCCTCGTCTGGGGTGGCGAGCTGCGTCGCGAAGAGGTGCGGTCAGTAGCGCTCTATAACTGAGTGTGGTCACGTGATTTGATGGTGCGATGTTCGC
>CAISUK010000017.1 GCA_903888645.1 uncultured Pseudomonadota bacterium
ATATTTGCAATCCCATCTGGTGTGTGTTAAACTGTCGTAGTCGTCCATAGAAGCCTCCTCTCTCGTAAACTTTGAGCGGTTCACGTCTGAGGAGGTTTCTCTTATATTCCCGTAAAAGTCAAACCCTGTGAGTCCCCCGGCAGAGCCGGGGGCTTACCTCTATGAGTTATTACCGGTCACGGTCGCCGATGTCAGCGCGATGTTGCGGATGGTGCCTGATATTCCGCCGAAGAGGCCCACATTAGTGACATTGGGTCGGTTGATGGTCAGGTTGGAAATGGTGTGGCCGAGGCCGTCGAAGGTGCCGGTAAAAAGGCCAGGGCCACTAGAGCCGATGGGCCTGAAACCTGCGTAAACGCCGCCACCCACAGAATTCCATGTCGAGGTGTCGCTGGCATTGATGTCGCTGGACAGGGCGAAATTGTTAGCCAGATTCGCGTTGCGGGCCATTCCTTGCAAGGTCTGGTTGCTGCCGCTGGTGGCGTCAGCCGCCGCGCCCAGGCTATTGATGAGGTAGTAACCATTGCCACCAATGGTGAGGATGCCCGCGCCGGAACGGCCGACGAAATCCACCCGCCCCTTGAAAGTGCCACCGGTATCAAAACCGATATTGACCTTGCCGCTGCCGCCGGGTTCGAGGTCAAGCACGGCGCTGCCCGAGGAGACCATCACGGCGTTGATGTTGACATCGTTGGTGGCGGTGAGCGTGAGCTTGTTGGCGTTCCAGGCGACGGTGTCGTTGACGTTGACATTGTCGTCGCTGCCAGCACCGCTGGTGCTGGCGATGCTGACATCGGCTGTGAGCAGGTTGGCAGAGAGCGTTGCGCCGGAAATGTCGCCACCGCTTGCCGCGATGGTGAAGCCGTCCGGGTCGAGCAGCCAAGTGCCGGTCTTGCCTTGCGGGGCACGCGTATCGACGCGAGTGTTACTGCCGATCTTCACCCTGCCGCCGGAGGTTTCCACAAAGCCGCCATTGCCGCCCAGATCGCCGCCACGGGCGCTGATGCTACCGTTGATGTCGGTGACGCCCTCGTGATTCGTGAGATCGGTAATCAATGTCGCCGTGCCACCAACGCCGACTCTTCCTGGCGCCGCATCGACGTTGATCGTGCCAGTGTGGCTGATGCTGTCCGACGCGGCGAGCACGATACGTCCGCCGTCGCTCACCAGCCCGGTGGCTTCCAGCGCGCCGCTGTTATTGACCACACCGCCCTGCAGGCGATCCACGGCCTGCGCCGAGAGGATGATCAACCCGCCCGGTGCCTGCACAGCGTTGCCGTTCTCCACCAGCGCCTTGATCGTCGCCGGTGTCACCAGAATGTTCGCCAAGGTGTTGTTGGCGCCGAACTGCAACTGATAGGTTTCGCCCGCCGCGAGGGCGACCGTGCCCAACTGGGCAACGATGACACCGTTGTTCCTGACCTCCGGCGCCAGCAGGGCGATGTAGCCGCCAAGGCTGGCGCTCAGGTTGCCGTCATTGATGACGCTGCCGGTCGATCTGTTGCGGGTGAAAAGGTCGTTGCCGGCCATGAAATCGGCATTGCCAATAGTGTGCGTGGTGGCGACCAGCCCGCCGACATCGACACTCGCCCCCGGGGCGAAATAAATGCCGTTCGGATTGGTGAAGAAGACTTGCCCCGGCGCGGTGATACGGCCGAAGATCTGGCTCGGGTTGCTGTCGAACACGCGGTTGAGCGTGACGCTGCTGGCACCCTGCTGCTGGTTGAAATTCACTTGCGCGGCGCTGCCAACGTTGAAGGTCTGCCAGTTGATTGCGGCCCGCTGGCTGCTCTGGTTGATGTTCATCAGCGCGCCGTTTTGGGCGATGCCGGCATTGCCGGCGACGACCAGTCCGCCGGTCGGCAACTGGTTGGGGCCGGGCGCTACAGACGAAACCGGTGGCGCGGCCAGCGCCGCGCCGGCTGCAGCCAGCAGCACGACGCCCGAGGCGCGCTTGCCGCGTGCTTTGGCGATTTCGCCGACAGCCACCCAGGTGCGGGTGAATTCGTTCCAGATCAGGCGGTAAGTTTTGTTCACGGTTTGACTCCAACTTGCAAGTTCACTATCGGTGGCATATTTGCTACCATCACCCCATGCGTCTAGTGATTGATACCAATGTGCTGGTGGGTGCCTGTCTCGGCACGGGTGGCGCGGCTGCGGTTATTCGGGCGTGTCTGCTGCGGCGATGCGAGCCGCTGATCGGCAATGCCTTGATGAACGAATACGACGACGTTTTTGCGCGTGACGAGGTATTTCGCCGCAGCCCGTTGAGCCCGGAAAAGCGCTTGGCATTGCTTGAGGCTTTCATCATCAGTTGCCAGTGGGTACGGGTGTATTACACCTGGCGGCCGAATCTGCGCGACGAGGCCGATAACCATCTGGTTGAGCTGGCTGTGGCGGGCAGCGCTGATGTCATCGTCACCCGCAACTTGCGCGATCTGGCTCCGATGGAGTTGCGCTTTCCCCAGTTGAGGGTTTGCTCGCCTGAAGACTTTTTGAAGGAGATTTGACATGTCTGCGCTGACCGTTCGCTTACCCGATGACAAGCATCAGCGACTCAAGGCCCTCGCCAAGAGCCGCGGCACGCCCCTTAACCGTCTGATCGACGAAATGACGACGGTGATGCTCGCCGAGTTCGATGCCGAAACCCGTTTTCGACTGCGCGTCACACAAGGGACGGGCAAGGTGGAGCGCGGCCTGAAAGTTCTCGATGAACTTGATGCGCATTTCGCAAAATCGCCTGCCGGGAGGTAGGTTCAAAACGGCAGGCTGGCGGTCAGCCAGAAGCGGTTTTTGGTGAGCGATCCATCCTGATCGTTGCCGGTGGCAGTGGGGTTTGGGTTGTCGCCGATGCGGCGCGCCCAGGTGGCCTTGAGGCTGGTGCCGCTGCCGGCTTGCCAGGCCACGGCAAGACCGGCGCCCTTGAGGCTGTAGTCGTTCAGCGCGGCGGCGCCGGTGAAGTTGTTGTCGCGGTTGAGCGTGACGTGGCCCCAATCGCAGAAGCCGGTCAGGTTGAAGCCTTGCGGCAGTTTCCAGCGCAACTCCAGATTGAGCAGTTGGCCTTCTGCACCGCCGCCTTCGTTGCTGGGGTAGGCGCGCACGCCGGTTGATCCGCCAAGGTAAAATTTTTCCGAGGAGTCGAGGTTCTTGCTCGCGGCCTGACCGGAGAGTGCGGCAAAGAATGACAAGTCGTTGGTAATCACCTGCTGCCGCGACAAGGCATAGTGCAGCTTGGAATAGGTGCCGGCGGTCTGCGTGGTGGCGGCATCGGCGGGCTGGTTGGGCGAGCCACCGAGGTCGACCCTGCCGCTCAGCAGCGACAGGCTGGCGCTGTTGGCGCCGCCGCCGCCCAAGTTGTCGAAGAGGTTGCCGCTGAGGCCCAGGCCAATGGAGTCGATCTTGTAGCGGGTGGCAGTCTGGCCGCCCGACTGGTTGTCGAAGGTCTTGTGGTCGGCATTGATGTTCAGGTAAAGATTCCTGAGGCGCGAGCGGATCAGCGGGTAGCTGGCTTCCAGCCCGGCGCTGTCGGATGTGCCTTTGGCATCGAGGGCGGCGAATTCGGGGGCGACGAGTTTGTAGCTCAATACCGAAATATTGGCGCCGGCACGCCAACCGTCGGCGCCAACGGGTACCGTGTAGCCCAGGCGAACATAGTCGCTGCCTTGAGTGTGGATGACGTTGCCGCTGGCCAGGTCACCGAAACCAAAGGGGCTATTGAGGCTGAGGTTGGCGGTGAGTCGACCTTTGCCGGTGGAACGAGAGCCGGTGTTGTCCAGCCCGGCTTCGCCGACAGCCAGGGGTTCGTCGGCGAGTTTGAGGACGAGTTCGCTCTGACCGGGCGCGGCACCTTCCCGCAGGTTGCCGGAAACGGCGATGCCGGGCAGGTCGTCGGCGAGCAGCAGGCCCCGGTCGATGGCGTCGGCATTGATTGGTTTGCCGGTTTTTTGCTGCGCCTCGATCAGTCCCAGCACATATGATTTTTGCATTCTTGGCGGCGCACTGCCATCGATCTTCGCGCCGCCAAAGACGGCTTCGACGATCTGGATGGTGACAATGCCATCCGTGATGTCCTGCTGCGGCAGGTAGGCACGCACAATCCAGCCCGCCTCGCGATAGGCGTTGGCGACGGCCGTCGCCGCCGCCTGGAGTTGGGTGTAATCGAGCGGTCGATTGAGGTAGCCGGCGATGACCGGTGCGAGTTGTTCCGCGGTGAGGAGCGTATTGCCGGCGAAACGGAATGATTTGACGGTGACGATGACCCCGGTCGGTGCTTGCAGCGCGGCGGGTTCGGCCGGTTTGGCGGGGAGCGCCTTGCGCGGCAAGGTGGGCTCGCGGGCCTGTTCGATCTGCTGACGCAAAGTGCCGGCATCGGGCGGCGTTTGCGCCTGCGCGGATGACAGCACAAGTGCCGCCAGGGTCAGACTTGGAACCATGAAAGAATTGCGCATGATCGGAGTTGGCGTGTTGAAAAACGAACACCGATTTTCCGCAGTTCGTCGCGGCCTGTGTGACCATTGTTCTACGGAATACACACTAAATTTTTTATGATATCTACGAATTACTTTCGCGTGCCACTTTTCGCATGTTCGACTGCTTACAATCGCGCCATGTTCACCACTCGCCATCCCGATCTCTACGTTCAATGGTTGATCGATCCTGTCGAAGGAAAATCGCTCGTTTCCGCGGATAACGCATCACGAAACGATTTTCCGTTTCCGCCCGAAATTGGTCATGGCTGGTATGAATACTTGCCGCTGTCAAACGGCATGTCGTTGTTTCATGGCGTGCATCGATTCCATCCGGGGTCGTCCGGCAAATTGATTCCCTTGGGCGAGTTCCATTCCGTATTTCCCGAGACATCGTTGGTCGTACAAACGGTGCAGGGTGGCGTGATCTGCCACCGGGAATCTCATCCTCAAGCGGAACTGATCTACAAGCCCGGTTTTGATTTTTTCCGCCATGCCGACCGGCTTGACATGACGCCGTCGGTCGATTCGTCATCGGACAGCGAAATGACATCGCTATGCATTTCGGGTAGTTCGCTTGCCCGCCTGCTCGGCGAAGGCATGGCGCAACAACTTGTCTCCCGGCTGGGGCTGGGCGCACCGCCGGTAGTCAAGGTGATGGCGATGCCCTTGGCGATATCGGCTCCCTTGCGTGCGAGCGTTTCAACAACCCTGCGGGGGCAACTGAAACTGCTTTTTGCGCAGTCGAAAACTCTTGAGTATTTGTGTGGGCTCGCCGCGCATGTCGGTGTAACGGAACCGACCGAATCGCATGCCAGCGAAACTCAGGGAAAAATCCGCGCCCTTCACGCAAAATTGATGAAATTGCAGGGCCGGCTGCCGACGCTCAACGAAATGTCGGCCGACTTCGGCATGTCTGGCAACTGGCTCAACAGGGAATTTGCCAGGGAATACGGTCAGTCAATTTATTCATTTGTCACCCACCATCGACTCAGCGAAGCGCATGTGGCGCTCGTGGAGGGCGACCTCCCGATCAAGACGCTGTCCGAGCGACTGGGTTACTCGCACGTCAATCACTTCACCATCGCCTTCAAACACAAGTTCGGCTATCCGCCGGGTAGCTTGCGCCGCAGCAGGACGCAAGAGCACCAAGCGTCGTCGAATTTCAAGCGGTGGATCGGGGACGGGTAAGTGGCGCAGAGCGGTCAACACCCAGGCATTTGCCTGTGACCTGTATTGGGTCGGCTAGAGATGTTCGCCCGGTCGTGTTGATGACAAGCATCGAAGTCAGCATGGTACGTAGCGGCACCCGATCAAAAACTCAATCCCGCTGTGCACGCGGCAGCCAGCACGATCCATTTCCCGGATATCCGACAATTCCACTATACTAATTCGGCCACAAATCGGTTGTGGACTTCCCGCTACGATTGTGGATTCAACATCTCGCGCTCGCTGCACTGCGATAAACCGCTTGAGCGCCTCTGACAAGGAACGATAATGAACATTCAGACCATGAAACTAATCCCCGCTTCAGTTGTTGCGGCGTACCTGGTGGTGGCTTGTGCGACGACGCCGACTGCACGCTACGATGCCATTGCCGCGCTTACTCCTGCCTCAGGTAGCCAAATCAGCGGCAGCGTAAATTTCCGGGCGATTCCCGGCGGTGTGCATGCCGATATCGACGTGGCAGGGCTGACGCCAGGCGCACACGGTTTCCACATTCATGAGGTTGGCGATTGCGGCGCCGCCGATGCCAGTTCCGCCAAGGGCCATTTCAATCCCCTCGGCAAACCTCACGGCAGCTTCGATCACGGCGAACATCATGCGGGCGACATGCCCAATCTGACTGCCGGTGCCGATGGCAAAGCCTCGGCTGCAGTGGATCTGCCAGGCTTGGCAGTCGGCGCGGGCGAGACCAATATTGTCGGCCGGGCTGTCGTTATTCATGCCGATCCCGATGACACCAAGTCACAGCCGGCCGGAAACTCCGGAAAACGCGTGGCCTGTGGTGTGATCAAGTCCATTTGAACCTGATCGAGCAGATTGGAATCCGCCAAGAGATTCAGCAGGCGTAATGGCAGACAAGCCAACCCAAGACCACAGCGGGCACGCGCATTGCCATGGTCACCATCATCATGGTGACCCGAAAAACGACGGTCGTACTTTTATCGTCGCCATCGCGCTGAACAGCGCTTTTATCGGCGTCGAGCTGACCTATGGTTTCATCGCACAATCGACCGCGCTGATCGCCGATGCCGGGCACAACCTCTCCGATGTTCTTGGCTTGCTGCTCGCCTGGGGCGCCGCCTTGCTGTCACGTCGGCCACCGGATGCGCGTTATACGTATGGATTGCGCAGCACTTCGATTCTCGCCGCACTTGCCAATGCCATGTTATTGATGGCGGTCTGCGGCGCCATCGGCTGGGAAGCCATGCAGCGTTTCTCGCAACCACCGATCGTCGCCGAATCGACGGTCATTCTCGTTGCCGGCATCGGCATCCTGATCAATGGGCTGTCGGCGTGGATGTTCGCGCGGGGACGCAAGGACGATTTGAATATCCGTGCCGCCTATTTGCACATGGCGGCCGATGCAGCGGTTTCACTGGGTGTGGTGGTCGTCGCCGTGGCGATGATGTTTACCGGCTGGTACTGGCTCGATCCATTGACCAGCCTCGCCATCGTCGCGGTAATCGTCGTCGGCACCTGGGGCTTGCTGCGGGATTCGGTGCAACTGGCATTGAGCGCCGTCCCGACAAACATCGACGGTAGCGCGGTGGAGGCCTATTTGCGGCAGTGTTCAGGCGTTACCGACCTGCACGATTTGCACATCTGGGGGATGAGCACCACCGAGAGCGCATTGACTGTGCATCTGGTCATGCCATCGGGTTATCCCGGCGACGCGTTCATGGACTCCGTTACGCATGCGCTGAAAGAGCGCTTCTCGGTCCAGCACAGTACCTTGCAAGTCGAACAGGGAACCACGGATCATGTCTGCGTGCTGCACTCAGGTGCCGCAGTCGCTCACGCACATTGAAAGGCTGAGAAAATCACGTCCGCCTGACCCACTCGCTCGTCCCACAGGGACTTCCTCCGGTCGCCCCACTGGGACTTCCTTCGGTCGTCTCCCCGGCGAAGGCCGGGGTCCAGTTCGTTTAACTGATTGCTTTCCTCAAGGTCGGAGCGACGTACTGGATTCCGGCCTGCGCCGGAATGACGACACTGATGACTTCGGTGGTTGGATGTGGAAACCACATCAGTCCTCACTCGACGGCAGCATCCACCGCTTCCGGCAAGTTAATGACGCCCGTATTGAAGTTGTACTCGAACAATTCGCCATAACGGCCCCAGTCGATGGCAACGCGCAGAGCCGACCTGGCGTCCGCCTCGTTCAGCGAGAAACACAGCAGCTTGAGAAACAGATCCTCGTGCAGATCACCGGACTTGTCCTGTTCCAGGCCATGGCGAATGTAGGCCACCAAAGGCACATGTTCCAGCAGCTGCTGGCCGAAGGTCGCTTGCCGCGCCGCGTTATCGGTGCGAATGTATTGCTGGCCCAGCGGCGTGAGAATAATGTCGCCGCGCTCGAGGTGAGCGAAGCCAAGTAGCGTCAGGGCCCTGGAGACATCGAGCAATTCGTGGTCGTTGAGGTCGGATTCCTCGGCGAGCAACGGCAAGTCGGCGCGGCCATTGAAAGGCTCTTCGCCGAGCAATTCCAGAATGCCTTCCATGCGGGCGCTGTCCGCCTCCGGCAGGCGATCGCCCAATTGCAGTTTGACCTCTTTCTCGGTCACCCGACCAGGCCGCATCGATCCCGATGTCATCAGACCGTAAACATTGTCGATCAGGGCACGGACACCCTGACTCTCGACTTCGCGCGGACGGGCCAGGGTGACCGACAATTCGTCGCGGACCCTGCCCGGATCGCTGGCAAAAATCAGCACCCGGTCGGCCATCATGACCGCCTCTTCGATGTTGTGCGAAACGACCAGTATGGCCTTGGTGGAAATCTGCCCGGATTCCCATAGCTCCAGGATATCTTCGCGCAGACGCTCACCAGTCAGCACGTCGAGCGCCGAAAACGCCTCGTCCATCAGCAGCACCTCGGGTTCCATGACAAGGGCGCGGGCGATGCCGACGCGCTGGCGCATGCCGCCGGACAATTCGCGGGGCAGGGCGCCGTCGAAGCCGGAAAGGCCAATCAGTTCAATGGCCTGTTCGGCCCGTTCGGCACGCTCGGCGGGCGGCATTCCTTTGGCCTCCAGCCCCAGTTCGACGTTCTTCTGTACGGTCAGCCAGGGGAACAGCGCAAAAGACTGGAACACCATACTGATGCCATCCGCCGGCCCATAGAGCGGCAGGCCTCGGTAGAGAACGTCGCCGCTGTCCGCCGGAATCAGCCCTGCCATGATGCGCAACATGGTGGATTTGCCCGATCCCGACTGACCGAGCAGGGCCACGATTTCACCATCCTTAAGTGTGAAGTTGACACCCTCGAGGACCGACCGGGCGGAACCATCGGCAGAGCGAAAGGACTTGCCCACGGATTTGAGTTCGACAATAGGCGTTCTCATCGCATGTCCTCAGAAGTGCAGGCGGTCTTCGGCCATCCGATACAGCCGTCGCCAGACGAAATGATTGAAGCCCATGACAAACACGCACATGACGCCGATCCCCAGCGCAATTCGCGGGAAATCACCAGTTGCCGTCATCTCGGCAATGTAGCTGCCGAGGCCATGGGCTTTTACGGTAGTGTCGCCCCAGGTGACGTACTCGGCAACGATGCTGGCATTCCACGATCCGCCTGATGCGGTGATGGCGCCGGTAACGAAACTCGGAAAGATGGCCGGCACCAGATAGCGACGCCACTTGAGCAAACCTTTCAGCCGCAGGTTCTGCGCGGCGAAGCGCAGCTCCGTTGGTATCGTCGAGGCGCCGGCGATGACATTGAAAAGCAGGTACCACTGCGTGCCGAGAATCATCAGCGGCGACAGCCAGATGTCCGGATTGAGGTGGAAACGCACCAGCAGGACGACCGCCACCGGGAACATCAAATTGGCCGGAAATGCCGCCAGGAA
>CAISUK010000018.1 GCA_903888645.1 uncultured Pseudomonadota bacterium
GCCCGGCATCGACATTGCCGAGCCGGAGCGCACCGATACCAGCAGCGGATTCGCGGCGTCGCCGAACAATTTGCCGGATTTCTTCTCGACCTCCTTCATGGCCGCCAGCACGCCGTCCATGAGCCCGTCGGGCAGCCGGTCGTGTTCCAGATAGGCCAGGCAGGCATCGGTGTTGATGACGAAGCCAGCTGGCACATTAAGGCCGATCTGGGTCATTTCGCAAAGGTTAGCGCCCTTGCCGCCCAACTGCATCTTGTTCTTTCCGTCGCCTTCCTCGAAGGCGTAGATATAGCGCTGCTTGGTCATGGTCAAACCCTCCCCCGTCAGGTGAAATATGCGATTCTGCAGCCAACAGCGTGGCTGCAATATGAGCTAGATCAAGCAATTTCGTAAGCCAACTGGATTTATCGGCTATTCGTGCCTGACTTGAATGCTCCTGCTTTGCGACGGTGACAATCACGGGAGAGGAACGACTCCCCTTCCAATCCCGCCAAGCGCCTTGACGGAGTTCGTCATTCGCATATGATGAAGGCCTGTATTGCAAAGGAGCGCGCGATGGGTTTGCCTTGTCCTGATTTCGAAAGATACTTTGCCCAGCGTCCGTCTCGCCACCGGCGGAGCACGCCATGGAGCGCTCTTGTTTTTTTTCTCGCCGCGCTATTGCCCTTGGTATTACCGGCACAGGCGCAGCAAACCACCGCCAGCAGCCCTGCCATCCTCATTGGCGCTAACCAGGCCAATGACGCGCTGTCGATGCCGCTGCGCGCAGGCCCGCTGGCGCTCGACCTATACCTCCAAGTCGGCAAGCCGCTACCCAAAGTCAGAATTCAGGTCACGAATTTCCTGGCACAGACGCCCTCGGCGGATGCTTTTTCGCCGAAGTTGAGCTTGTTCGACGGAGAAAAACCGCATTTGGTCGATGTCCAGTCGGAAGTGTCGCTGGCCGCACCGGGCTTGCATCATCTGCGGATCGACGGGGCAGATCTCCGCGCCGGCACGACTTACAAAGGCTGGCTTTTGCTCGCTGCAGAAGGTCAGAACTATCGCTGGGAACTGACTCTGGCGGTCGGTGGGCAAGGCATCATAGCGGTCGATCCGATTGGCACGCTGAAGTTCTCGCGGTGGCCCTGGACATCAACCGGCGCGTTTTCCGTCACCCTGCGCGACAAACCTGAAGGCGGGCCATACCACAATCTCCGCGTTCGTTTCGAACCCAGCGGAGCGGCAGAATCGAAATCGATCACCTCGAATTTCTCGCTGGATTCGTTCGCTTTCTGGGAAAGGCTGCCCGATGGCGACCTGCAGCGGGTCGATATCGAGCAGCGCAGCGCCAGTCCAACCGATGTCGCTAAAGCTGCTGTTTCGCGCCGCTCCGTCGATCTTCCGCGTCACGGACAACGCGCTCTGGAGGTGGCGATCGCGCCGCTCAGCCCTGGCGAATATACCGGCGGACTGCGCTTCGCCGCCGACGAATCGTCTGATGACGCCACCGACTCGAAGCTGCCGCTGACCATCCAGGTGCGGCATTCGTGGCCGCTGCCGGTTCTCGTCATTCTCTTCGGTTCGCTGGTCGGCTGGTATAGTTCGAAGTATGTCGTTGCCGTGCGCAAGGCCGGCGAATTGGCCCGCCAAGTCCGCGGTTTGCGAGCCCGACTGGGCTATCTCGCCAGACCGAATCCGACCTCGGGCGGCTGGAGTTTTCCTGGCGAAGCCACATCCTACGGGTTGGCGCGGGTCCGCGTGTCGCTCAGCCAGATGGCTCAGCTGGCTGCCCGCGGCTTACCGATGCTGGTCCGCGAAGAAGAGATCAATCTACAACAGCGCGATGCCGAGCAACGCCTGATCGGTCTTGAATCGCTGCAGGCCACCAGGCTTCGCGTCCAGCCGCTCGGCAATTCGCGGCCGGCGGCGCAGCGGGCGCTGGGCATGCTGCTGCGGCGTGCCTCGGATCGGCTGAGCCGGCCGACCTTCGACCCGACCCAGCAGAGCGAGCTGGCGAAATTGCTGCAGGCTGGCGACGCATGGCTGGCGGTGGAGCCAGAGGATAACCTCGCCGCAAAGTACCGTGAGGCGTTGCTCGACCGCCTCCACAGCGATGAAATACCCAGCCAAAGCGACATCGAAAATGCGCAAGGGGAAAATGGGACAAAGGAGGCAAAGGGGTCAATCGGACAGGCGCTCGACTTGCTGCACAAGAACTGCCCCGGCGAAGACGTCATCAAGACCACGACTGCGCTTGAAGGACTGAGGGATCACGATCAAAAGATCGCAAAACTGGCTCTCCTTTGGCGAGAACACGAATTTTCTCTCCGCTCTGGGGAACTCGATCTACCTTGGTTGGAGCCGCTCGCGACAGGCTGTACCGGCAAGCAACCGCTGGAGCTCAACGGACTTTTCCGGATCGTCGACGAGGGATTCTGGGCGAAGCTGAGAGCGCTGGCAGAGGCAGATAAGGGCACAGAAAAGACTTCAGATGCGACCACC
>CAISUK010000019.1 GCA_903888645.1 uncultured Pseudomonadota bacterium
ATGATGAACGCTCGGCAGGATGCGCTAGCGCATTTGGCCTAGCATCGACCAGGCGCGTTCAGCTCAGCCATCGGCAAATAATCCCGCATCAATCGGGCCATGGCCTCTTTCACACCAATTTCACAATGATGTGATATTCAGGTGGCGGGCAGGAACCTACTTGGAGAGTACTCATGCGTCTCGGCGAAACCGAACCAATCGCAAAATCGCGGCCACCGCCGCCTTGCGCAGACAGCAGCAGAGCCGCGGCGGATGAGCAAGGCGGGCCATTCGACTTGATGGATCTGGAAGCAATCGCCTTTAACCTGGAGGCATCCCTCCGCGTCCATGAGCCCCACCATTTCTTTGGTTGGACGCAGGGCTTGCTGCAAAGCCTGATCCGTCACGAGGTGTTGATTTGCGCGCTGCGCAAGGGCGAAACGGAGTTGTCGCTGGTGGAGAGCTTTGCGCCGGCGCATGCCGATCCGAAACTGTTCGCCGATGTCTATCGGCAAGATGCCGCACTGTTGGAAAAACTGGTCGCAGAATGGTCGGCGCAGCACTTCCAGCCGTTGCTGCACGATGCCTGCAACGATGCCTTATTTGCCGACAGCATGCTGCAACGTGAATTGAAACGCAGCGGTGCCGGCAAGGTCATCGCTCACGGCACCCACGATACCAGCGGCAGGATGGTCAGCTTCTTCATCTTCGCCTGCCGCGCCAACGACGCCAATGCCAGGCAGATACGTCTGGTGGAAATGCTGGTGTCCTTTGTGCATTCGGCATGGGTGCGCAGCAGGCTTTGCCTGCCCCTGGACGGCGGCGCAGGGAAATCGCCACTCGCCAGTCAGGATCTTCTCACCCTCAGAGAACAGGAAGTCCTCAGGTGGGTTTATCTCGGCAAGAGCAATATCGAAATCGGCTTCATTCTTGGCATCAGTGCGCTGACCGTGAAGAATCACGTCCAGGAAATCCTCCGCCGGCTGGACGTGCAAAACCGCACCCAAGCGGTTGGCAAGGCATTCAAGCTGCGTATCCTGACTTGTTGATCGTCACTACCTTTCGCTTGCGGCGCGGTCGCAGGTCCGGGCGGAAAGTGAACACCAGGATGAGCAGCGCAATGCTTGCCGGCAGCCATGACAGGTCAGTCGGGGTGGCGTGGCGGACGGCGAACCGGGCGTCGAATAGTGCCTTGCCGAGCGATGCCACATCGGTGAGCCGCGCGTATTCGAAACCGACCTGTTCCGCCATCGCTTTCAGGTGAGCCTCGCGTAATCCCGACAAGTGTTCTTGATTGCGCTCGGCACCTGCGTTCGCGCTGTCGCGATTACCCTGCACGACATCTTCGGCGCGCCAAAATCCGGCCGGTTTGCCATCGCGGTCAATTTTGGGGATGGGCTGCGCTACCGTTCCCCCGACGCCGACAATCCAGCCATGCAACTCGCCGCGTTTCAGGTCATCGAACAGCGTCAGTCCGACGGAATTGAGCGGCGGCGCCTCCTGCCCGTCGCTGAGAAAGGCGATCTGCGTGTCATGCCCGACTTCCTTCGCCGCACGCATCGCCCAGAACAAGCCCTTGTTGATCTCGCTGGCATTTCCCCAGCGCATGCGGCCATCGATCTGGTCTAGCGATGCGAGCAGATCGTTATAGTTCGCACAGACTTCGATCGGCGCCAGCAGCAACAGCGTCCGGTATTCGGCAAAGGCGCCCCAGCCGATGCGCGAGCCGCAGGGTAGCTCGCGCATTGCGGTGCGAGCCGCCTGGCGCGCATAGTCGAGGCGGCTGATCGGCGCGCCATCGAGGTCGTAATCGGCGACGTTCATGCTTTGCGTGATATCGAAGACTAGGACATAGTCATAAGTCGGGCGCGGCAGATTGATTGGTGGCGCGAGCAGGGCGACCAACAGCAGGACCAATGCCAGCGTCAACATTCGCGACCGTCTATCCCCTCTGCTGAAAAGCTTGCCGCCGGACCACCAGCGCGCCATCACGGCAAATCTCTTCGTTCGCCCTGCATGGTGGTCACGGCACGCTCGCTGGGCGGTGGCGGGGTCGCGCCATCGGTGGGCGTTTCGTCGACTTCCGGGGCCAGCCAAAGCGCGCGCTCGAGGTTGTAACGGGCGTCCCAATCATCGGGATCGTCGCGCAGCAAATCGCGATAGACCTGCTTGGCCAGCTCAATCAGCGGCAGCGACTCTGCCGTGTTGTCGGCGCCGCGCTTGAGCGCCTGGCGCAGGTGCAGACCGCCGAGATTGTAGAGCGCGATGCGCTTGAGGTCGGCACGCTCGCCCTGGATCAGCAACTTGTAGCTTTTCAGCGCACCGTCGTAATCGCCGGCTTGGGCCAAGGCCATGGCATGCGCCAGTTGCGTTTCTGCAGCCTCGGTTACAACAACCGCAGACGGCGCCGCCACAGTGCCGGCAATGGCTGCGTTGACCCGCTCGGCAGCGTCGAGCTGCCACCACTGCGCGCCGGTGACGAGCGCCGCGCCAAGCGCCGTCAGGCCGAATAGCCAATGGCCGTGGCGGCGCTTCATGACCAGCTCCGCAATTGTTTTGCCTGATAGAGCAACAGCATCAGGCAGGCGAAGGCGGCAACCGCCAGGCAATAACGGCTGAAGTCGAATCGTGGAATCCTTTCGGCATAATCGAGAGGGAAATTTTGCTGCCGGCCAACCTCGGCCACGGCTTTCGCCAGATCTTCCGGCTCATCGGCCTGGTAGGCGCGGTAAGGCGTGGGCAGTCTCTGGAAGAATCGGTGCAGGGCAATTTCCGGAATGGCCTCGCTGGCGTCCGCCGCCTCCAGGTTGGGGCTGTTGATCGAGCGCAGGTAGAGCCAATACAAACCGATGCGATTGCGCAACAGGCCGGCCTGAATGCGTTGCCGCGTCTCGGCATCGAGCTGGGCGCCGCCATCGGATACCAGGAGAATGATGCGGCTGCCGGAATAGGCGCGCTGGTCGAATGCGCCAATGGCGGCGAGCAGCGCGGCGCCGACGTCGGTCTCCGACAAGCCGCGGCCGACGCCACCGGCGGTGATGCCGGCCTGAACGATCTCGTCATGCTGCGTGAAAGGTACCACCAGCATCGGGGCGGCGCTGAAGAACATCAGCGCAAAGCGGTCGTCGGTGCGCTGCGCGACGAACTTAGCCAGCAGCTGTCGGGCGACCTGACTTTTCTGCGGGCCGCGCGACCAGGCCTGCTGCGTCATGATCACCGGGTCGAGCGTCCGCCAGTCAGGCGGCAGCATGCGCAGATCCATGCTGCGACTACGATCCATCAGGAGCAGAATCTCGGCGCCGCGGCCACTGCGCATCACCTGTGTTTCGGGCCGTCCGGGGCCGGCCAGGGCCAGCACGGTGGCAAGGATCGCCAGCATCGCGGAGAACCGCCACAAGATGCCAATGACACGCCCGGGGCGATCCGCCGGCAACCAGTTCAGCGAGGAAAATTGCAGCGCATCGCGGCGGCGATGCAGCAGCGGCAGTAATGCGAGCGGCAACAGAAGCAGCACCCAGGGTTGCGCGAAATCGATGCTGAAATTCATCGCTCGCGGCTTTTTTCAAGTCGTCGCAATGCGCGGCAAAACGCTTGCAGCGGGAGCGGATTTTGCGGCGGTGCGCTGCCGAAAAACAACTCGGCTGACTGTATGAAGAACTGCTCGATTTGGGCTCGCAGCGCTTCGAACTGCGGTGCTTTTTCAAACAGATTGTCGAGCGTTGCGAAGCGCACCACGTGTCCGGCAGTCGCGTCGAAAGCACGGTGGAGAATCTGCCAGGACTGCGGCGAGCCGTCGACGCTGTCGCGCAATTCGCGCAAGGCACGGGCAAAAGGCTGGTTGGCGGCCGCGCGGCGATTGCGCCAGACCAGCCAGCCGAGCCAGGCGGTCAGGAGCAAGGCGCAGGAGCCCAAGCCAATCCATAACCGGCGCCGGATTGGCTCGGTCGCCACTTGTGGTGGCGCGTGGTCGGGCAGCAGATCGGCCAGGCCGCCCGCGCCCGAGGCAAAGCGCGGCGTCAGCGGCGCCACAGTGAGCGGCCATTCGGCAATCTTCAGCGATTCCTGGCCGGTCTTGGACTTGATTTCCCAAGCCGGCAAGCTCACCACAGTCAAGCCTTGCGGTGCGTTGACGAGTTGATACGTTATGACCAGCCAGCGATGGCCGTCAGCTGACGTTGCCAATTCAGCGCTGCGCCGCTCCAGCCAGACGCCGAGACGTTCGGCACGGGGCAGGGCGGCGGGCGCGAAATCCCGGCCGGCGTTTTGCAGCAGAATCCGCTGCTCGAGGACATCGCCGATCACGTGTCCGAACGGGCGTGGTTGCTCGACTACGGCATCGGTTGCGGTAGCGGTTTCGGCTACTGCCACAGCGCTGCCAACGACGCTGGCGGCGATCAATGCAGCAATGGCGACGATCCGCCAAGTTTGTCGCGCCGGTGGCTTCCTGGGGACCATTACGCGGTCGCCTCGAAGAAATATCGCGACATCGCTTCGCCGTCGAAACAACCATGGGCGTAGAACGGGCGAATGGCTCGTGCTGCCAGCAGGCTCTCGATTTCCGCTCGGCGCGCGGCCACCGCCTCACGCCATTCCTGGCGCAGTTTTGGCCGCAGCCAGAGCGTGCGCTGTCGGCCCGATTCGGCATCGCGCAAGTTGGCAAATCCGTTGGCGGCGGGCGGCTCCATTTCGGCTGGATCCCAGACGATCACCGGTACGACATAAGCATGCGAGAGCAGATCCAGCGCTTCGCCCAAGTGCACGAGCGGCCAGTGAAAGTCGGAAACCAGAAATATCAGCCCCTGTTTTCCAGCCAGATGTTCCAGCGCTAGCTCCAGCCCTGCCACGCCATTGGCATCGCTGGCACAACTGCGCAGCGCCGCGGCCATGACACTGCCGATACCGCGATTCAGCATCGCCGGAAAGAACAGGTCGGTGCGCTCGACGGCATCGAATGCCGACATGCCAAGTGCATCGCCGAGGCGAAAGGCGCTGACCCCGAGCGCTTCGACGAAATCGGCGGCAACATGAATTTTCGAGCGTTCGCCGCCAAAACTCATCGAGGCGGAAACGTCGATGACGGCATGCACCACGATGCCGGCGCGTTGCCGATGGGTGCGCACCAGCCAGTCGCCGCCGGGGTTGCGCAAGCTGGCGCGAAGATCGAGCCGGCGCGGGTCCGGCCGATCATAGAGACGCATATGCGAAACGAATTCCTGGCCGGCACCCAGGCTGGAGCCGGGGTGGGAACCGGGCCGCTGGCCGCCAACCCGGCGGGGCAGGCGGTAGTGAAATTCCTGCGTGTCAGCCATCGTTAACGCTAGCGCGGCGTCGGCACGCTATCCAATATCTGCTTCACTAGGGCGTCGGCGATCTGAGCGCGGCGCAACTCGTACACCGGCGTAAAGAAAATTCGATGTCCGAGGGTCGCCGCGACGACGGCCTGAATGTCGTCCGGAACCAGATGTGTGCGCCCGTCCAGCCAGGCGACGACCCGGGCGGCGCGCATCAGCATCATCATGCCGCGCGGACTGGCCCCGGCGAGCACCAGCTTGTTCATATCGACGCCGTCGACATGCACGCCGAATTTTTGCGGTGCATGGGTGGCGTCCCATAGATCCATGACATAGCGTTCGAGGGCTTCGCTGGCCTTGACGGCGTGCTGGATGGCGCTGCCGATGCGGTTGAGTTCATTCCAGGGCAATATGCCGGGCGAGACTCGCTGGAGCAGTTCGTCCACATCGTGGAAATCGGGGTTGAACACCAGGGAGCGGCGGATGGCCGGGTCGGTCGGCGTCGTCATACGCAACTCGAACATGAAGCGATCGCGCGCTGCCGAGGCGAGTTCGAAGGTTTCTTCTTTCTCGATCCGGTTACGGTCGGCAAACACCGTCATGTGCGGGAATCGCCATTCCTTGTTGAAGGCGGATACGGTGCGCTCCGCCATGGCCCGCAGCAGCAGCGATTGCACCTGCGGGCGAGCGCGGTTGATCTCGTTGAAGAAGAATGTCGTCAGTCGCTCGCCATGGCGAAGCAGTGGGCCGGGCTCGATATGCGGCTTGCCGTCGGCATCGACATAAGTGTGATAAACCAGATCGCCGGGCATCAGGTCGATGGTGCCTTCGACCCGCTCGAAATCACCGCCAACGGCACGCGCGAAGGCGCGCAGTATCGTGGTCTTGCCGACGCCGACATCGCCTTCGAGCAACACATGGCCGCGGCCGAACAGGGCGACGTTGAGCAGGCGCACGGTACCTTGCTGGCCGATGATCGCCTTGCCGACTTCTTGCTCGACGCGCAGCGCTGCGCCGCGCCAATCCTGCAACTGTTCTTCCGAAATCATCGAACGCCCCGATCTACTTTGACGAATAAGCCCGGCGCAGATTCTATCGTTCCCGGCGTCTGGGCGTTTCAAGCTTAAAGAGTGGCGAAGGGAGGGGTAGCGTGCGGGGTCAATCGAATCGTCATTTTCGGCTTGAATTTCATCATCAACGGCCCCTCACCCCAACCCTCCCCCCGCTGGGGCGAAGGAGCAGAACCAACCAAATTCCCCAGGCGCGACGAGTTTGCCTTTCTCCCTTGCCCCGCCGGGGAGAGGCTTGGGATGAGGCGACGTTGGCTCCCTATCAACGCGCGGGAAAGAAGTCACTGCGTGCGTCGTGTGCTGCCGTCTTTCCCGGAGCCAGAACGGTTCCGGGGCAGGAACCTCATGCGATTGTCCTGACCGGGTTATTCGCCGGAGCGGAAACCTGCCGCGACAAAGCGCGGACGCATGGCGGGGCTGGCGAGATAGCGAAGCAACGACGCTGCGGCCGGTGCGACTGGCGTATGGATGACGATCGCTCCCGTGTAGGTGGTGATCTTCTGCAACTCCGGCGGTAGCGGCCCGACCAGTTGCACTCCCGCGACGGGAAGAATTTCGCTGATTTGCTGCACGCCCAATTCGGCTGTTCCGTCCGCCACCTTTTCGGCGACAATGCCACCCGGGATCAGCAACAGTTTGTCGTGGAACTGATCGGTAATGCCAAGTTGATCGAGCACCTTGGCAAAGTGAATGCCGCTGGTACTGCCTTTGGCTGGATCGACTGCGACCACCGATTTGGCAGCCAGCAAAGTCTGTTTGAAGGCCTCTGTATTGGCGATGTTGGGCAGTGGTGCGCCGACTTTGATGGC
>CAISUK010000020.1 GCA_903888645.1 uncultured Pseudomonadota bacterium
GCATTTCTCTGCGCTCTCTGCGTCCTCTGCGGTGAAAAATATCAATCATCGAATACCATTCGCCACAGTTCTTTTACTGCCGCGGCGCGCTCGCTGACGCTAGCGGTTTCGACACCGCCGGTCTGGGCGTTGTTCAGCCTCAGCGCATGCTGCATGCGCCGGTAATCGCGGTAAGCGTTGCGCACGGTTTCAGCGAGTTCCAGGGGAATCAGACCGAGCTCCCCGGCGATGCGCAACAACGCGATGTTGCCGAGATTGCCGGTCAATTCCGGGTGTCGATGGGCGTGCCCGAGCACCAGGTATTGAACGATGAACTCTACATCGATGATGCCGCCGCGATCGTGCTTGAGGTCGAATCGCTCGCTCTTGCCGGCGAGGGCCTCGAACATTTTCTCGCGCATCGCCAGCACTTCCTCGCGCAGTTTGGCGAGGTCGCGCGGCTGGCGCAGGACTTCGTTGCGGATTGCTTCGAATTCAGCGCCCACGGCCGGATCGCCAGCGGAAAAGCGTGCCCGGGTCAGCGCTTGATGCTCCCACACCCAGGCGGCTTCGAGCTGGTATTGACGGAAGGCATCCATCGAACTGACGACCAGGCCGCCTTCGCCGTTGGGGCGCAGGCGCAAATCCGTCTCGAATAGCTGGCCGGCCGAAGTCTGCGCCGACAGCCAGTTATTGAGCCGGGTCGACAGACGCGAGTAGGTTTGCGCTGCGCCCGGCAGCGGGTCGTCGAAGAGAAAGACGATATCGAGGTCGGACGCATAGCCCAGTTCCTTGCCGCCGAGCTTGCCGTAACTGATCACGGCGAAGCGCGGCAGATCTGTCGGCGCACCCTCGTGCCGCCGCGTCATGTTGCGCCAGATGGTGGCGATCGCCAGGTCGAGCATGATGTCGGCCAGCAGCGAGAGATGATCGGCCAGACGTTCGACGGTGAGCAGGCCGGAAATATCCTGCGTCAGCAAGCGGAACACCTGGGCGTGATGGACTTCGCGCATGATGTCCATCTGTCGTTCGGTGTCTGTTTCATCCGCGTCGAGAGCGGCCTGCAGGTGGCTGCGGAAGGCCGGCCAGTCGGGTACTGTTTCAAGCAGCCGGCCGTCCAGCAGTTCGTCGAGCAACACCGGATGCCGCTTCAGGTAATCGGCCGCCCACAGCGAACTGCTCACCAGCTGCGCGACCTTCTGCAACGCTTGCGGATATTGTTGCAACAGCGCCAGATAGGCGCCGCGCCGGGCGACCGCCTCGAGCAGGTCGAGCCCGCGCGCCAGCGTGTCGTCGGCATTGGGCATGGTCGCGGCCGCTTCAAGCAAACGGGGCACCACGGCGTCGAAGCAGCGGCGGCTCGATTCGGGCATTTGCTGGTAACGGTTGCCGTGGCGCAGCGCCGCCACGCGTTGCGCCGCTGCCGCTGCTTCGCTATAGCCGAGCCGGTCGAATTCAGCGGTCGCCGCGTCGCCGCCGTCGGCACTCTGCCAGACGCCGTCGAGCAAATGGGCGCCGCGGTTAGGGTCGGCGAACACCGCTTCGAAGTGGTGCGAGACATGGCCGCGGTGATCGTCAAGTTCCTCCAGCAGCGCTGCATAGCTGGAGAAATTCATGGCGGCGGCGACGATGCCGCGGTCGGCGTCGCTTTCCGGCAGGCTATGCGTCTGGGCGTCATCTAGATACTGCAGCCGATGTTCGAGCCGGCGCAGGAACTCGTAGGCCGAAGCGAGTTCGCGCACCGTGTCGGCGCCGAGGATGCCGCGCTCGGCCAGCAGGTGCAGTATCTGCAGCGTCGGCTTGGCTTGCAGCGCGGTATCGCGGCCACCGCGAATCAACTGAAATACCTGGGCAATGAATTCGATTTCGCGGATGCCGCCGGGGCCGAGCTTGACGTTATCGGCCATATCCCGGCGCGCCACTTCGCGGCGAATCTGCGCATGCAGGTCGCGCATGGCATTGATGGCGCCGTAATCGAGGTACTTGCGGAACACGAAAGGCCGCCGAATGGCTTCCAGGCCGTCCATTCGGTCGGTAGCGCAGCGCGCGCCGAGCGGTCGGGCCTTGATCCAGGCGTAACGCTCCCATTCGCGGCCTTGCGTGATCAGGTAGTTCTCGAGCATTTCAAACGAACACACCAGCGGCCCGGAATCGCCATTCGGCCGCAGCCGCATATCGACGCGGAACACCTGGCCGTCACCGGTCGCTTCGGCGATGGCGTTGATCAGCTGGCGGCCGAGCCGGGTGAAGAAATCGAAATTGGAAATGCTCCGTTCGCCGACGGTATTCCCGTCGGTATCGCCATCGTCGGGATAGATGAAGATCAGGTCGATGTCGGACGACACATTCAATTCGCGGCCGCCCAGCTTGCCCATGCCGACGACGATCAGCGCCTGTGTCTCGCCAGCGGCGTTGCGCGGTTGTCCGTAGCGCCCGACCAGGCTTTGCGTCAAGGTTGCCAAGGCCGCTGCGACGGCGACTTCGGCAATCAGAGTCATCGCTTCGGTCACTTCTGCCAGCGGCGCCAGGCCGGCCAGGTCGCGCACGGCAATGTGCGCATAGGCGCGCTGCTTGAGGCGACGCAGCGCCGGCTTCAGGGTGTTCTCGTCAAGCTGCTCCGGCTGCAGCCAGTCCTTCAGCAATGGCGCCGAAAGCACCTGGTCTACGGTGGCTTCAATCTGCTGCTGCAGTTCCGGCCGGGCAGCGCAGAGTCGGGCGAGATAGCGCGAGAGCGTCAGGCTGTCGGCCAGCGCGGACCGCGAATTGGTTGCAGACATGGGTAAGGTAGAATTCGCTCGGTAGCTGGTTTTCGCTTGGTACAGCCCACTCGGTACAGCCCACCTGGACAGGCCGGCCAATCGCAATTCTAGCGGTTTAATCGGCGCCACCTCCCGCTCATGCATGTGACTTCCACCGCGCAACAGTCCTCCTTCGCCGACCGTTATCCGCGCTTGCTTCTGCTGCGCCGTTTGCTCGTGTGGGCGCTGCTGATTGCCTATTTCGCGTTCGCCGGGATTTTCCTTGCCGTACGTTATCTCGTATTACCGAACATCGAGACCTATCGCGGCGATATCGAACAAGCCCTATCGACGTCACTGGGCCTGCCGGTGGCGATCGCCGGCATCGAGGCGCACTGGCAGGGGCTGCGCCCGCAACTGGGCCTGCATGGCTTTGCCGTGCGCGACAAGAGCGGCCGCGCAGCGCTCACCTTCGACAACGTCGACGCGGTCGTGTCATGGGCATCGCTTTGGCATTTCGGCTTGCGTCTATATCGGCTGGATATCGTCGCGCCGACCCTGTTGCTGCGGCGCGACGGCGCTGGTCGCCTGTTCGTGGCCGGCCTGCCGGTCAATACGCAAGGCGATGGCAGCGATTTCTCCGACTGGTTATTGGCCCAGGAGCAGGTGATCATCCATGATGCCGCCATCGAATGGGACGACGAATTGCGCAAGGCACCGCCGCTGTCCCTGACCCACCTGAATTTTCAACTCGAAAATGCCGGATCCCGACATCGCTTCGGTTTCACCGCCGAGCCGCCCAAGGCCATGGCCGCGCGTCTCGATGTGCGCGGCGATTTTCGCGGCGAAGACCTCGACCGTCCTGGCGAGTGGCAGGGTCAGGCCTATGCCGAGGTCGATTATGCCGATCTGGCCGTCTGGCGCCACTGGATCGATTATCCACTGGAGCTTCCGCAAGGTCGCGGCGGATTGCGCCTGTGGCTGGACGTTGCCGATCGTCAGGTCATTGGCACCACTGCTGACGTGGCGCTGGCCGACGTGCAGTTGCGTCTCGCTGCAGATCTGCCGATGCTCGACATCGAGCAAATGCATGGCCGTATCATCGGCCGGCAGAATCAGGGCGGTTTCGAAGCGGCGACCATAAAACTTGCCCTGGTGACGCGCGACGGTTTGCAGGTCGCGCCGACCGATTTTAATTTGCGCTGGTCGGTCGCCAATTCGACGCAGCCGGCGCAGGGCGAATTCACGGCGGGCGCACTCGACCTTGAGGTATTGGCGCGCTTGGCGGCCTACCTGCCAATTGCGGCAAACCTGCGGACTAAGTTGGTGGACTATGCCCCCCGTGGTCGGCTGCCCGAGGCCTCCCTGAAATGGACGGGTAGTTTCGAGCGCCTTGACAGCTACACTTTCAAGGCCCGTTTTGAGGGCATTGGCATAACTGCCCAGGGACTCATGCCGGGTTTCTCCGGCATTACCGGGCATGTCGATGGCAATGACAAGGGTGGTCGTCTGGATCTGCTCGGCGGTAATGCGCTGGTTGACCTGCCGGCCGTGTTTCCCGAGCCGCGGCTGACGCTGGCGGATTACAACGCCGCGCTAACCTGGCAGAAGAACGATAAGGGCTTTCTCGTCGATATTGTCCGCGGCGAATTTCAAAATCTCGACGGCAAAGGCGAGGCCCACGGGAGCTATCAGATTCGTCCGGACAGCCGCGGCGACATCGACATCTCGGCGCGAGTGAATAATGCCGACGGCAATGCGGTGTGGCGCTACATGCCGCTGGTCGTCGGCAAGGACGCTCGCGATTGGCTGCGCCGGGCGATTCTCGGTGGTCACAGCGAGGAAACAACTTTGCGGCTGAAGGGCGACCTGGCGCGCTTTCCCTTTGTCGATGGCTCGGGGATCTTCCAGGTCAAAGGTCGTTTCAGCGGCGCCACGCTGCGCTACGCAGACAACTGGCCGGAGATTCGCGACATCGCCGGCACGCTCCTTTTCGAAGGCAAACGCATGGTCGTTACCGGCGACAAGGCGAATATATTTTCGGTCGGTGTCAGCTCTACCCGAGCTGAAATTGCCGATCTCGAATCACCCACGCCGCTGCTGCTGGTGAGCGGCAGGGCCAGCGGTGCAACCGCCGAGTTTTTCCATTTCATCAAGGCCAGTCCGGTCAGCGACTGGATCGACAATTTTACCGACGACATGAGCGCCGAGGGTAATGGCCAGCTTGACCTGAAGCTGTCCCTGCCGTTGGCGAACCTCGACCGCAGCAAGGTCGATGGCGTATTCCAGTTCAATGGCAACCGCTTGGTGGTCCTGCCCGGCTTGCCGCCGATCGCTGAAGCGGCCGGCCGACTGACCTTTACCGGCGACAGCATGACGTTGCCACGAGCCCGCGGCATTTTCCTCGGCGCACCGGTTAGCGTGGATTTGAAAACCGCCGGCAACGGTACCGTTCAGGCAGTTGTCGACGGACGCGCCGACATCGCCAATCTGCGTCGCCAGTTCGACCTGCCGATCTTCGAACACCTTGCCGGAAGTGCCGCCTGGCGCGCCAACATCGGCGTGAAGAAGCGCGTTCCCGATGTGCGCATCGAATCGAATCTGGTCGGGATCGCTTCCAGTTCGCCGGCGCCTTTCAACAAGACCACGCTGGCGCCGCTGGCCCTGCGTATCGAACGCAAGCCCGGCGTCGATGTCAATCGAGACCAACTCGGCGTGACTTTGGGCAGCATGCTCGCGGCCACGTTGTGGCGGCAAAAGCACGGCGAGGCCATGGCGCTTGAACGCGGCGTCGTGGCCATCGGCGAAACTGCGATGCCGCCCGAGCGTGGCCTGCTGGTGGTGGCCAAGCTGGACAAGCTCGATCTCGATTTCTGGCGTGGTCTGCTGCCGGTCTCGGCCAATGGAACTGCTGGCAATGGACCCGCAGCCAACGGCAGCGCGGCGGGGCCGGCATTGCCGCCGATGACATTCCGGGTCAAGGCCGATGAGGCGACTGCTTACGGTTACCAGTTTGCCAACTTGGCGGTCAATGCCACCCGCGACGGCGATAACTGGGGTGCCCAGCTCAGCAGTCGCGATCTGAACGGTTCTCTCAGCTGGCGCGGTCAGGGCGGTGGTCGATTGGTCGCCCGGCTGAAGCAGTTGTCGATGACGGCGAGCACGACGGCCTCTTCCGGCGGTGTCGGCGATCAACTCAATGAATTGCCCGGCCTCGACATCGAAGTCGAGCAGTTCAATCTGCGCGGCAAGGATTTTGGCAAGGTCAAGGTCAATGCCGACAATCGCGACGGGCAATGGGACGCCAAGCTGGAAATTGACAATCCTGACGGCAGCCTCACCGGCAGCGGAACCTGGCGGCGTCGACCGCGGGCGCCGGATACCCAGCTGCAGTTCAAGCTCAATGCAAAAAGCATCGACAAGCTGCTGACGCGGCTGGGTTATCCGGACGCCGTCCGGCGCGGTACGGCAACGATGGAAGGCAACGTCGCCTGGAATGCCACGCCATTTTCGATCGATTACCCCAGCCTTTCTGGCAACCTGAAGTTCGAAGCCCATGGCGGCCAATTCAACAAGCTCGAACCGGGCGCCGGCCGCTTGCTCGGCATTCTCAGCCTGCAGTCGCTGCCGCGCCGGCTGACGCTGGATTTCCGCGATGTGTTCAGCGAAGGCTTTGCCTTCGACAGCATCGCCGGGACGGCGAAAATGACGCACGGTGTCGCCGATACACAGGACCTAAAAATTTTCGGGCCATCGGCCAAGATTCTCATGACAGGCCAGGCCAACCTGGTGGCCGAGACACAGGATCTCCGCGTTCGTGTTCAGCCGGCGGTCGGCGAAAGTTTGGCGGTCGGGGCGATGTTGGCCAATCCGGCTGCCGGTGCGATCGCCTGGCTGGCACAGAAGATTCTGCGCGATCCGCTTGACCAGGCTTTTTCGTTCGAATATTCAGTGACGGGGCCATGGGCAGATCCGAAAGTGGAAAAGATTTCTGCGCCGCCTGTGCAAGCGCCGGCGCCAGAGCCGGGAAAGGTAAACTGAAGCCATGGATTCATCGCCGAAAACCCCGTCGAGAGCGACCATCGCCGCAGTGCAGATGATCTCCGGGCCGGATGTCGCGCCCAATCTTGCCGAGGCGGCGCGACTGGTTGCCGAAGCGGCAGCGGGCGGCGCGCGACTGGTGGCTTTGCCCGAGTATTTCCCGCTGATCGGCGCCAGCGACGCCGCCCGTCTGGCCGCGCGGGAAACGGACGGCGCCGGCCCGATCCAGGATTTCCTCGCGACGACAGCGCAGAAACACGGCATCTGGCTCATCGGCGGTTCGATTCCTTTGCTCGCCGATGACCCGAGCAAGCTGCGCAACAGTTGCCTCGTCTATGACAATGCCGGTCGCCGCGTCGCCCGCTACGACAAGATTCACCTGTTCGGCTTCAAGAAGGGCGAAGAATTTTATGACGAAGCCGAGACCATCGAAGCCGGTAGCCAGCCGGTCGCCTTTGACACGCCGTTCGGCCGTATCGGTCTGTCGATCTGCTACGATCTGCGCTTTCCGGAGTTGTTTCGCACCTTGGGCAAGGTCGATTTGCTGGTGCTGCCGGCAGCTTTTACCGAGACGACGGGTCGCGCCCACTGGGAAATCCTGTTGCGTGCCCGGGCCGTCGAGAACCAGTGCTACCTGCTCGCATCCGCTCAGGGCGGTCGCCATCCCAATGGCCGCCTGACGCATGGCAATAGCATGATCATCGATCCTTGGGGCGATGTGCTGGCGCGGCTCGACAAGGGTGCCGGTATCGCTGCCGCCGAACTTGATCCGGGGCGCATCGCCGAAGTCCGCGCCAGCCTGCCGGCACTCCGGCATCGCGTTTTCCTGTAGCACTGAAAAGAATTTTCTAGGTATCCCGATGAACACAGAAGCCGCTCTTTTTCGCACTGCCGAACAATGTTTGCTGACGCCCTTCGATCTCACTCCCAAGCGCCTTGAAGACGTCTTCGGCCGCCTCTTCGGGCATCGCCTCGATTATGCCGACCTTTATTTTCAGTACAGCCGTTCCGAGGGCTGGAATCTGGAAGAGGGGATCGTCAAATCGGGCAGCTTCAACATCGAGCAGGGCGTTGGCGTCCGCGCCATCACCGGCGAGAAAACCGCCTTCGCTTATTCGGACGAAATCAGCCTGGTAGCGCTGCAGAGTGCCGCCGGCGCTGTGCGCGCCATCGCCGCCGCAGGTGCCGATAAACTGGTGCCGATGCTGTCGCGCGACAGCACACCGGCGCTTTATGGTGCTAAGGATCCGATAGCCTCGCTGGACGATGCCACCAAGGTGCGCTTGCTTGAGCGGCTTGAAGGATTTGCCCGAGCCGAGGATGTGCGCGTTGCCGAAGTCATGGCCAGCATGAAAGTCACCGTGGTGGAACCGCCTGCTCCCGGGGTTACGGTCAAGGTGTTAAAACCTGATGTTATGGTCAGGGAACC
>CAISUK010000021.1 GCA_903888645.1 uncultured Pseudomonadota bacterium
CGGGTTCAGGCTGGGAAAACTTGTGCCCAAGATTTAGTTCAGCGCATCGGAAATCATCGACACCATAACCATCGACGTATATCAGAATCGAACCCAACAAAACCGGTTCATCGCCATGAGGCTGAGATGCTGTCACACTCAAACCTGCTTTCCCTTTGTCAGATTTTCGAGAGTCATTTTCAGATCGATAATCTTGCTTACTCGACACCAATCGCCTTAAACACCGCATCAACTGGGTCTGAATAGAAACTGGTCTGGAACTTGGCGAAAAGCTCTCCCGGCACGGTCGGAATATCCACCACACTACTCATCGGCAACAGGATCTTCTTGGCACCGGCGTCGAACGCCACTTGCAGACTTTCGGCAAGGTTGCGAACCTGCACCACGGTGCCGCCCAAGCTCATATCGCCCATGATCACCATTTGGGACTGAACGGGCTTGCCCAAGGCGGCCGAGCACAGGGCAATGAAACTGGCGAGGGTCAAGGCTTGGGGCGCGCCGGCATTTTGCAGCTCCACCAGATGCAGGTGGAAGTCGTGCTCGCCCGGCTTGATCGCTACGCTCACGCGTGAAGCGTTGGCTTTGAAATAGTCGTGGGCGATGCGCACCGGTTCCTTGGGCGCAGAACCGGAAGCCGAGACCTTGCCGCCGCCGGCGATGTTCTGGATCTCGATGCGGAAGGTGCCGGGCATTTCCGCCGTACCCATGCTGATCGTGTGCAGCGTGCCTGGGTTCAACCGGCCATCGGGTATCAGGAACCCCCCGGATTGCTCAGGCACCGAGATGAAGCGTTCCTGCCCGTCCTCCAGATCAATGTAAGAGAAATGGACGTCGTAGAACTCCATGCCGCCGATCTTCTTGAGTTGCTCCTTCACCCGGCGACGGGTCTCCAGCGCGTATTCCAGGCATTTCCGCACGGATTCCTTACCGTAGTCGCCGGCCGGACAGATCAGCTTCAGCAGGCCGGAGACCGTCCGGCGCACGGCGATGGTGTCGCGCTGGTTCAGGTTGTTGCCGAGCTTGAACCACTTGTCGATCGCGTCGGCGAAATTGTACTTGCGCATCTCGCGCAGGTACTCGGCCAGATAATCGACGATCAAGCCGTACTGGTTGGTAAAAAACTCCGGCCGCATCTTGGGGATTTCCCAGCCTGGCACGTAAGCGTGGAAACGATCGAAGAAGGCGGAATCGATCATGGCCTCGGGGAATGGCGCCAGCAGGTGGGACGTTCTCACCAGCGATTCCACGGTTTGGCCCTGCGGGAGATTGCCGACGAACACCATGGACGCGTTGGCGTTGATCGATTCACGCCCCCGACTGAAGGATCCCGACGCCATATAGTCCTTCATGATCTGCACGCCGTCGTGGTCCTTGAAGGTGATGCCGGCCACCTCGTCGAAGGCCACCGTGTCCCACAGACCGACAAGACCGACTTTCTTCGCCCCCATGTTGTAAAACAAGTTGGCCACAGTGGTTTGGCCACCGGAAATGAGAATGCTGTTCGGACTGATCTCTTTGTAGATGTGGCTCTTGCCGGTCCCGCGCGGCCCCAACTCACAGAAGTTGTAGTTGTTCTCGACCAACGGAATCATGCGGGCCAGCAGGTGCCACTTCACACGATCCTTGAAGCAGGAAGGCTCCATGCCGGTAGATCGAATCAGCGCATCAATCCACAACTCTTCACTGAATGCCTTGCGCCCCTCGAACAGACCCGGCATGTCCATGTTGGGCATCTGGATCGGCTTGAGGTCGGTCACCAGGAACGGCGAGCCCTTCTGGTTTTCCTCGAAGCGGTAGTGCAGGGTCACGATGCACCAGATGCCGCCCACCAGAAGCTTTTCGTACTGGCGGACGAAGGCATCGGAGATCTCGGCGTTCTTGACGCCCAGATTGGACATCAGCGCTTCATAAACGTCCCGCTTTTCGTTGAGCTTGACGGTAAGCTTGTCGATGACCTTGTAGCTTCCGCTTTCGCGGATCTTCGATTTAATCTTCTCCGCTTCGTCGGGCCTCACGTAGTTTTCTGCGAGGATGCGCTTGACGTTGATCATCCCGGATTCGATGGTGGCTGCATCGTCAGACGCGCAGTACATGCCCAGCAGGTATTCGAGGACATAGACCGGGACGTTCGCCCCCTCCTTGATCAACTTGGTGAGGTCCTTGCGCACCACCTTCCCGGCAAAATGCCGGTTCAGCAGCGTATCGACGTTGTCCTGGGTTTGGAGTTCTTCAGTCATGGTGTTGTCTTAAAAATCGTTGGCGAAGGCTAGATCCACCTTCAGCGGGATACGGATAACTTCCACCTTGGTCTGGGCATCCCGAGCGATCAGGAAGTAATCCTTGGCCTTTTCGTATTGGCCGGACTTGATGGTCAGGATCACGGAGCGCTTGCGCTCGTCCATCAGGCCGGAGTTGCTATCGAAAGTCACCGACTGCTCGTCGCTAATCATCGTCTCCCCGTCACGCAGGGAGACCAGCATCGATCTCGCCAACACCCGCTCCGAAACGGGTTCCGTCTGGATGAATTCAAAACGCTGCTTGTTGGTGACCACCTTGTTCGATGAACCGAGCAGGCTAAATTCCACTGCCCGCGTTTTGGCCGACTGGTTTTCGCTCTCGCGGAGGGTGATCACCGGGATCACGATCTCCTGCGGCATGGCGCTGCCATGAACGAAGCGTGCGCCACCGGCAAAGTGAAAGCGGGCAGCGCCTTTGGGCACCCAGAAATCCATGCTGCCTTCACCCGCTGTCGTCCTTGCCGTGACTGCCGTATTGCCGCACCACGCCTTGTTGCTTTCGCCGATCCCCTGGCCCAGCAGATAGCGCTTCTTCGCCCGCAGTGTTCCCTCCGGCTTGTCGCCAAGGGTGGATTTATCCGCCTCGTCGAGCGCGGATTCCTGATACAAAAAACCGTGATCGGCGGTCATCAACACCAGCGATCCATTGAGGCTATTGATGATGAAGGTCGCCAGTTGATTCAACTCTGTCAGCGTCTGCGCTACAGCATCAAAGGTCTGCCCTTCCGAGCCCTGCTTGTCCCCCAGCATGTCGATCTTGTCGTGATAGACGTAGATCACCCGGTGGTCGCGAACAAACTCCCGGCCCTTGTCCTTGCCCATCGACAGCAGTTCATCGGCCTTGACAGCAACGCCCTGATATTTGCCTAGATGCGCGCTGCGCTGCTCAAGCGTGGAAACCACCGCATCGTCGGCCATCACATCAAGGTTGCTGCTCAGCTTGTAGGCCAGTGTGTGGTGGGGTAACAGGGACGCCATGCCGAGCGCGGTATAACTCGGCAGCACGCCAAGCATCGGCGTTAAGGCCGCCTTGAAGCGGCTTTTGCCATTGATGTCGCGCACAAGCTCTTCCGCCGCTTCGTAGCGGAACGCGTCGGAAATCACGACAAACACCCGGCGGATCCCTGCATCCAGATGCGCCATGACGTGCTTCTCGAAAAAGTCCGGCTGATTAACCCAGGCATCGATCTTCCAGCTCGATAGCAGCCCGTCGTTGCCTTCCAGCACCTTGCTCCAAGCCGAGCCCAGCTGAGGCACAAACCAGCCCGAATAGGCGCTCTCGATGCGCTCGCGAAGCTCATGCAGCAAGGCCCAACCCATCGGCTCGACGCCATCGGCGGCATGGTTGATCCGGCGATAGAGTTGATCAAAGCGGAACAACTCGGACTGGTAAGCGGCCAAACCAGCCTCGGCGGTGGCGAACCCAAAACCGGCGTTGAATTTCTCTTTCAACTCGAAGAACCCGGCCGCCGCTTCCAGTGCGTCGTAACAGGACGCCAAAGCAAGCGTCGTGGCGCTGGAGTGGGCCAGCAGCTTGTTGGCCCAATGGCCGTCGCGACGCCGGGCGATCAACCCGCGCATGGTATCCATGTCGGCGCCGGCACCGGCGATGATGCGACCCTTGATATCCTGGATGATGCGCCGCTCGACTTCCTCGAAAGTCATCGTTTCCGCCAACGATTCAGCGCAGAGCCCGGCAATCACATTGCTCAGGCCCAGTTCGCGAGCCACCGTGCCGGACAAGGCATCGTAGCTACTGAAGTGCTGCATGTGCGAGCGCCATCCCGCGACAAAGACCGAGGCATTCGCTGCTCGCGCTTTGTCATTGAGGACAAAATGGGACAACTGCGCAGGACAGCCACCGCTCACGGTTCGCGAAAAATCCGTCACCAAGATCCGGAACAGGAAATCCCTCAGCGTCGGCGCAGTATCGCGATACCCCATCTCCTGCTCAACCAAGCCCCAGAACGAATCCATCAGGTCATTGGCGACGATGTCAGACCACGCTTTTGGCTCGGCATCAAGATTGGCGGCACCGTCCTGCAAAAGGCCAGAAAAAAGACGAAGCAAAATGCCGGGAAGATCCGGTTGTTCGGCTTTTGCCAAGACCGCGATCATTTTGCGGTCGAGATCTCCGGCGGCATCGCTGGGTGCGACCCAGCGCTTGAGCCGGTCGACGCGGTCTTTGGACTTGAGGAATTTGGCGCGCTCTTTGAGATGCGCTCGAAGTTGCTGCGAGGTCAAGCCGAGATCCTCCAACAGGATCGACGCGTTATCGGCGTGGAAGCTTCTGCTGCGCAGCCGGATGTCCAGCAGCCAGTCGTTGGCCGGGTCAGGCGCCGGTTTGGCACTGTAGAGAAGGAACCTGGCCCGAGGTGCCGCGCGCTCCAGTTGGAGCTTGATGGATAAGGCCGGCAGATCGTCGAGATAGAGCAGCTCGACAGCGTCGGGCAAGAGATTCTTGACGGAGAAAGAAAACTCGCCGTCGGCGTCGTGCCAGAAGACAATCGAATGGCTGGAGAACGCGGTGGTGAGCGCGTCGGTGATGCGTTGCTGGGTCACAGAATCACCTTATACACGCTCTAATTTCGTTCATGAATCAGTACCTCAGCAACAATGCACTAAGTTGCACGAAGAGACGGCGACAGGATTTCAGTCAAGGTTTGGGCAAGCTCTTTTGCCAGTTTTTGCCCACCGACTGCATCGTTTAGGTATTCAATCCGACGAATGTGAGCCAAGTCAAAAGGAAACTTCACGTCGTCAGACGTCTGATTGATCAAGATGGTTTCCTTTCCGAGCGTATGAGCAATCCCCAATTCATACATCACATTGGGATTGAATCCGGTAATGTCCGCGATTACCACTCTGGATTCACATATGGACTTCCATATATCTTGGATGATTGCGCGGTTTGATTTGATGTCATCGGCTCGCCTGCAAACAAGCTCCAATCCAGCAGACTCCACCGACGGCTTGATAACTGCGTTGAAGATTCTTGTTGGACGGAGCCGCTACGCGGAGAAGAACCAATTGGCCGCTGCACGAATTATTGTGTGATCTCACGCCCTCGCTCGTGAGGGGTGATTGTGCACAACTTCGTGAGGATAAGCCAGTATGAACACAGCATCGTCAGCGC
>CAISUK010000022.1 GCA_903888645.1 uncultured Pseudomonadota bacterium
AGCCTATCACTGATATTGAGGCGCGCGGATAGCAATGTCACCCGCACATCTTTACAAGTACGGTCGCATCAATCGGCAATGCGAGGAGCGTGCTGAAAAGCTTTTCACCACACCCCAGCTCTGGTTTTCGTCCCCGGCAGACCTGAACGATCCATTCGAGTGCCGACCGCAGATTACGTGTGGCGGTTCGCGAGAGGATGTCATAAATTTTCTTGTCAAGATGATCAGGAGGAACCTCCCCTATTTGTCCGAGGACAGCGTGACCGCCGAAGCCACGGCGATCTACCTCAGCGGAAGTCACCGCCATCCGGAGACATGGGTAACTGTCCGGCAATCAATTGTTGACGACCTCGCGCAACGCATCGCCCTTTGTTGTTTCTCGGAGGTCAACGACGATATCTTGATGTGGTCGCACTATGCGGACATGCATCACGGCTATTGCCTCAAGTTCGCGGCCACAGACGAGACCCCGTTTTTCGGAGAGGCGCAGCAGGTAACCTATTCGGCAAGCCTGCCCGTAGTCGACATTGTTGACGACAGCGCCAATGACAAGGCCGCGAAAGTATTGCTGACAAAGTGCATCGATTGGAAGTATGAAAGGGAATGGAGGATCGTCAACTACAAATCCGGGGTCGGCCCACACGAATACCCGGCTGAGTTGTTGGTAGGCGTCATATTCGGGGCGAGGATGCCAGCAGGAGATCGCGCAAAGATTCGTGGCTGGCTTGGGCGGCGCCGGCATCCTGTAGGCGTATATGAGGCATTGCAAAGCGATCGGGATTTTAGGGTGGAGATACAGCGTGTTGAGTGAGGCTGCGTGCATCAAGCGGTCATGCTGCATGAACTCGCAGCCAACGTCAGCAGGCCATTCTAGTCTGGTCGGTCGTCGACTCCCACGTCAGCGGCAGCTTCACCGATGAGCAGGCGCAGCGGCGACAAGATTGAGCGGCAGGTCTCGGATCAGTTACCGGTCGTTGATGACACCTGATCTTCCTGCGTCGCAATGCCCGCTTGTGGCCGATCTGAGACTGCCGTTTTCACGCAAGACAACTAACCGATGTCATTGTGCGTCGCAAAAAGAGCTATCAATCACCAGTCCAAGATAGCCAGTCACCCATTCACTTATAGGCGACGAATCTTCTCGAGCAGTGCCGAAGTAGAGCGTTCGTGGCGAAACGGAATGGAATGGACCTGGCCGCCGCTGGCCAGTACTTCAGTGGCGCCGACGATGCGCTCCGTCGGCCAATCGCCACCTTTGACCAACCGATCGGGTCGGCAGACGCGGATGGCTTTGATCGGCGTGTCCTCATCGAACCAGGTCACCAGCGCAACCGAGGCCAGTGACGCCATCACCGCGAGGCGATCGGCAAGGGCGTTGACCGGGCGGTCATCGCCCTTGCCCAGCCGCTTTACCGACGCGTCGCTGTTCAGCGCGACCACCAGGGAAACGCCCAGGGCACTGGCTTGCGCCAGGTAGGTGACATGGCCGCGGTGCAGGATATCGAAGCAGCCGTTGGTAAACACCAGCGGGCGCGGCAGTGCAGCGATTCGCTCGACCAGTTCAGCCGGCGCGCAGATCTTTGCTTCGAAACCGGGTGGCGGATAGTTCAAGTCGTCAATCCGCGCCGAATCAGCGGCTGACGGGTTTCTTCTCGGCGTTTCGTTCGGGCGCAGGATTGTCGAGCTGCCGCGCCTGTTCGTCAGCGATGTACTCGAATACGCGTACCACACGCTGCACACCTGCCGTGGTGCGGGTGATCTCCACCGCCGCATCAGCCTCCTGCCTGGTCACTATCCCAAGCAGATAGACGATGCCCGCCTCGGTGACGACCTTGACGTGGTTCGCGGCAAAGCGATTGGCGTCAACGAAACGGGCCTTGACCTTGGATGTAATGTAAGAATCGTTGCTGCGCCCACCGAAGGAACTGGCGCCGGCGATCTGCAACTCATTGGTGATTGCCTTGACATTGGGAACGCCACTGACAACTTTTTCGACCTCGACTTTGGCAGCGGCATCGAGAACCTCGCCCGTCAACAACACGGTACGGTTGTAGCTGGTGACATTCACATGCGCTTTATCGCCGAATTTTTCGCTGATGCGGTTGCCGGAGCGTGTCTCGATCGCCTCATCCGAGATATAGGTGTCGCTCGGGCGGCGATCGGCGAGCATCAGTGCGCCGGCGCCGGTACCGACTACCGCAACGCCGAAACAACCGGCGAGCGCCGGGACCAGCAATGCCAACAATAGCCAGCCGGCAGTGCCGCGATTCAATAATTTAGTTTTCATGAATGGTCTCCACATTATTGGTCCCCATAAAGCAGATGGTCGATGCCGTCGCACAGGCAATGCAGTGCCAGCAAATGCACTTCCTGAACGCGCGCAGTGCGCTCGATCGGCACACAAATGTGTACATCCCTATCCGAAATCAGGTCGGCCATGCGCCCACCGTTCCTTCCGGTCAGGGCCACCACATGCAAACCTGCACCATGCGCGGCGTGCATGGCCTCGATGACATTAGCCGAATTGCCCGAAGTGGAAATCGCCAGCAGCACGTCGCCGCGGCGTCCGAGCGCGCGCACCTGCTTGGCAAAAACTTCCTCGTAACGGTAGTCGTTGGCGATCGACGTCAGCGTCGAGGTGTCGGTAGTCAGCGCGATAGCGGCCAGCGGCGGTCGCTCCATCTCGAAGCGATTGAGCATTTCAGCGGCGAAATGTTGTGCGTCGGCTGCTGAGCCGCCATTGCCGCAAGCCATGATCTTGCCGCCGGCGCGCAAGGTGTCGGACATCACTTCAACCGCGGCAGCAAGGGGTGCCGCAAGCACGGCAGCAGCGGTCTGCTTGGCGCGTATGCTCTCGTCAAACTGGCTGACGATGCGGTCGTGCAGGTTTGAAGTCATCGGATAACCATTTCAATTGAGCCGGATTTTAGCATCGGGCCGCATCGCGCTCCGCCGAGCGCTACGGCGCTGGCGCAGCGCCGTCGTCAGAGGGCGACATAGACATCGATCAGGATCCGCTGCCATGGATTGCGATGTTCGCGGAGTTGCGCGATTCGCGCTTCGATGCGACCGCCGCGATCCATTTCGACGGCAACAGCACGGTTTTCGGCGCGCGGCAGGTAGCCGATTTTTTCACCGTGCCACTCTACCCGCACGGCATTAGTATCGTGCGTGTTATCCGGTTCTCGAACCAGTACCAATACATCACCGACGCGCATTTCGTTCCAGCGCGTGCTGCCCGCATAGTACTGAAACCCGGCCAGCGGCGAACTCTGCACCAGAATGCGAATGTCCTGTGCCGAAGCTGGCGCGGCGACCAGCGCGCC
>CAISUK010000023.1 GCA_903888645.1 uncultured Pseudomonadota bacterium
CCTTGGCCTGCTCGAAGTCGTCCATGTCCACAACGCGCTTGTTGCCGCGCGCAGCGAACAGGGCCGACTCATTGACCAGATTGGCTAGGTCTGCCCCGGAAAATCCAGGCGTTCCGCGGGCAATGATGTCGGCCTTGACGTCAGGTGCGATCGGCACTTTGCGCATATGCACTTTGAGAATTTCCTCGCGACCGCGAATGTCAGGCAGCGGCACGACCACCTGACGGTCGAAGCGGCCCGGGCGCAGCAGCGCCGGATCCAGCACGTCGGGCCGATTGGTGGCCGCGATAACGATGACACCAGCTGGTCCTTCAAAGCCGTCCATCTCGACCAGCAACTGGTTCAATGTCTGCTCGCGCTCATCGTTGCCGCCGCCCAGACCAGCGCCGCGCTGACGACCGACCGCATCAATTTCGTCAATGAAAATAATGCACGGTGCCTGCTTCTTGGCCTGCTCGAACATGTCGCGAACACGGGCCGCGCCAACACCGACAAACATCTCGACGAAATCCGATCCGGATATTGAAAAGAACGGCACCTTGGCCTCGCCGGCAATCGCTTTGGCCAGCAGGGTCTTGCCAGTGCCAGGAGAACCGACCATCAGCACGCCGCGGGGAATCCGCCCACCGAGTTTCTGGAATTTCGAAGGATCGCGCAGGAAGTCGACCAGCTCGGCGACATCTTCCTTGGCTTCGTCGCAACCTGCTACATCAGCGAAAGTAATGCTGTTCGCTGACTCGTCCATCATGCGCGCCCGGCTCTTGCCGAACGAGAAGGCACCGCCCTTGCCTCCTCCCTGCATCTGGCGCATGAAGAACACCCAGACGCCGATCAGCAGCAGCATCGGGAACCAGGAGACAAATATGCTCATGAGGAAGGACTGTTCTTCTTCCGGCTTGGCAACGACCTTGACATTGTTCTTGAGGAGATCCGAAACCATCCACAGGTCGGGAGGCGAATAGGATGTGATCTTCTTGCCGTCAGCGGTTGTTGCCTCCAGCGTACGACCCTGGATGACCACCTTGGTGATATGCCCTTGCCGCACTTCATCGAGGAACTGGGAATACTCCATGTTGCTCTGAGCAACCTGGCGGGAATTGAACTGATTGAACACTGTCATCAAAACAATGCCGATGACGAGCCAAATGGCCAAGTTTTTGAACAAGTTATTCAAGCTGTTGCCTCACTTTTCCCGTCGGGATTTCGAGCGGTCCATTCTAGAGCCGAATTTGTCGTGCTGCAAACAATAAATAGACGTCAATTCCGTCGCTTGCGCCGCGCCAGCAAATAGATTTCGGCACTGCGATTGCGCGACGCGGCGGGCTTCAGCACCTGCATCGTCTCGAAAATTGTCATGATATTTTCGCGAAATTCCATGAAGCCAAAACCTTGAAACACTTTGACCAGAAGATTGCCACCGGATTTCAGGTGATGTCGCGAAAATTCGAGCGTCAATTCGGCAAGATGCATGACCTGAGCCTGGTCTGCCAAAGCAATGCCCGACATATTGGGGGCCATGTCGGATAAAACAAGGTCGACCTGCCTGCCTTCAAGGGCAGTTTCGAGTCGACGCAGCACATCGTCCTCGCGAAAATCCCCCTGAATGAACACCACATTGTGCAGCGGTTCCATCTCCAGAATATCCAGTGCTGCCAGGAAACCGTCTGGTTGTATACGCTTCGAAGCGACCTGGGACCAACTGCCCGGGGTTGAACCAAGATCCACCACCGTCATGCCCCGCCTAAGTAAATGGAATTTGTCGTCGATCTCGGTCAGTTTGAATGCCGCCCGCGAGCGCCAACCTTCCACCCTCGCCCGCTGCACGTAGGCGTCATTGATATGCTCGTGGATCCACGCCTTGCTGGCCTTGTTTTTCTTCACCGTTTACAATGCCGTCATGACTGAACTAACTACCGCCCTGCGCCGCGCGCTGCGCGCGCGTGCCCACGCCCTCAATCCCGTTGTCAGCATCAGCCAGAAAGGCTTGAGCGCTTCGGTATTGCAGGAAATCGACCGCTCCTTGAAGGCCCATGAACTCATCAAGATTCGTGTTTTCGATAGTGAACGCGATCAACGCGAAGCCTTGTTGGCAGAGATCGCCGTAGCCCTTGCCTGCAGCCCGGTTCAGCACATCGGCAACATCCTGGTCGTGTGGCGCGAAAAACCGGCAGCGCCGCAGGCCATCGCGGCACCGCCAGCGCGAGCGCGAAAGGCCGCGCCTCGGCTGACCAAGAAAGCCGCGGCAGATAAGCCGCGCCGGCCGAGCCGCTGAGCACTAGTGCTTGCCTCGTTCCTGAACTGCGACCAGCAGCACGCCGAGCAGGCTGACGACCAGATAGAGGACGCTGGACACGCCATGCCATGTGGCGAATCGATCGCGCACAACGCTCTGCATGACTTCGCGCGGCCACGCTTCGGCCTTCAAATGCACCAGTATTGGCTGGACGCCGAAGTGCCCGGCCAACGTCAGCACCAGCATCGTGAGCACCAGCCAGAACACCAGCGATGCGACAACCGAAAGACCGCGGCTGACCAGTAGATAGAGCAACAGGTAGGCAGCGCAACCCATGCCGACCCAGCCTATCGCCGCAAACATCTGCCCGGCCAGATGCCCCGCCAGTGTGTGACTCCCAGGCAACTCGGCAAACAGCATCGGTGCAACCAGGTAGCCCGCGACCCAGAGACCGCCTGCCCACAGCGTCACAGCAATGTTGTACAGCGCGTCGCCAAAGGCCCTCATCTGCGCATCTCAAACATAGCTTACGTCGAGTACCTCGTATTCACGAACGCCGCCAGGCGTCTGCACCACAGCCAAGTCGCCGGCATACTTGCCGATGAGCGCGCGCGCCACCGGCGAATTCAAGGAAATCTTGCCCGCCTTGAGATCGGCCTCATCGTCGCCGACGATTTGATAGACCACCTTGTTGCCGGCGTCCATGTCTTCGAGCTCCACAGTGGAACCGAAAACAACACGACCGTCAGCGTCGAGCAGCTTGGGATCGATGATCTGGGCGTTACCGAGCTTGCCCTCGACTTCCTTGATGCGCCCTTCGATAAATCCTTGACGCTCCTTGGCGGCATCGTATTCGGCGTTTTCAGACAGGTCGCCATGGCTGCGCGCTTCGGCGATGGCGGCGATGACGCTGGGTCGCTCGACGGTCTTGAGACGCTGCAATTCTGCACGCAGTTTTTCTGCACCATTGACGGTCAGGGGAACCTTGCTCATTGTTCAGACCACCAGTTCTGCGTGCAGCGACTGCAGCGCGTAGGTTTCGAGAGCGGCCAGATGGCGCATGCCAGCACAGGCGGCCAGGCCACCCTCCACGGTCGTGAATAGCGTCACGCGCGCCGTTAGCGCACTGGTGCGAATGGAGCGCGAATCGACGATTGCCGAGCGCTTTTCTTCCACCGTATTCAAGATCAGACTGATTTCATTGTTCTTGATCATATCGACGATGTGCGGGCGTCCTTCGGTCACCTTGTTCACAGCAGTCACCGGCAGACCGGTCGCCTCGATGGCTGCCGCCGTTCCGCGTGTCGCGACCAGAACGAAGCCCAGGTCATGCAACTGACGAGCGACCTCGACAGCCTTCGGTTTGTCAGCTGGCTTGACGCTGATGAATGCGCGGCCCGAGTGGGGCAGTTTGGTGCCGGCGGCCAGTTGGCTCTTGACGAAAGCCTCGGCAAAACTACGGCCGACGCCCATCACCTCGCCAGTCGATTTCATCTCCGGGCCAAGGATGGTATCGACGCCGGGAAACTTGACGAATGGGAATACCGCCTCCTTGACCGAGAAATAAGGCGGAATAACCTCACGCGTGACCCCCTGGTCGGCCAGGCTGCGTCCAGCCATGCAGCGCGCGGCTATTTTTGCCAATGGCATACCTGTGGCCTTGGACACGAAAGGCACCGTGCGTGACGCCCGCGGATTGACTTCAAGGACATACACCACGGCCTCGTCGCCTTTGCCCTGAATGGCAAACTGTACGTTCATCAGGCCGCAGACATTGAGGCCTTTTGCCATCATTTCGGTCTGCCGCCGCAACTCATCCTGAAGCGCTACCGACAAAGTATGCGGAGGCAGGGAGCATGCCGAATCGCCGGAGTGAACGCCGGCCTGCTCGATGTGCTCCATGATGCCGCCGATCAGCACCTGCGTCCCATCGGACAAGGCATCGACGTCGACCTCGATCGCGTCGTTGAGAAAGCGATCAATGAGCACCGGCGAATCATTGGAGACCTTCACCGCCTCGCGCATGTAGCGCTCGAGATCGCTCGACGCATGGACGATTTCCATGGCCCGGCCA
>CAISUK010000024.1 GCA_903888645.1 uncultured Pseudomonadota bacterium
CAACCCAAATGGAGCAAATCATCATGAACATGGCCGTCAACGCCCGCGACGCCATGCCACACGGCGGCGAGTTGACCATTGCCACCACTAACATCCATCTTGATGAAGACAGGGCGAGCCGGCACCCCGAGGCCGCCCCAGGATCGTACATCCGGCTCACGGTGAGCGACACCGGTGTCGGAATGAACGACGACATCAAAGCCAAGCTTTTCGATCCATTCTTCACCACCAAGGCTGTGGGACAGGGCACCGGGTTGGGACTGGCCACCTGCATCGGGATCATCAGACAAACCGGCGGCTTCATTGATGTGGACAGCACCCCGGGCAAGGGCACGACGTTCCAAGTTTTCCTGCCTCAGGCGGATGCCGCCGCCGGTGCCACGTAATCCCCCAACCGGTGATTCAGGTCATCGCTAGAGAGTTTTGCATTGACGGTGACCAGCAGTAAAAAAGCAATCGGGGCGGTTTTCCCGACCGCCCCGACGCAATTGTGGTATGAGGTTTACTTGCTCTTGGTTGATGTCCGCCATTCCTCGATCAGTTTGGCAGCGCTTTCGCGTCCACCCAAGCCGAACGCGAGCGCAACGGCCACAGCCACGGCCCCGAGCAGCAGGCCGAACGCGAGATTGACGATCTCGTTGGCGATGTCCATCTGCCGCAGCGCCATCGCGCCTGCCAGCACCAGGATGACGATGCGTGCGGCCGTGGCGAGCAGGCTCGCGTTAGCACGGCCACTCTCCTGCACGGATTTGGCCACGACATTGGCCAGGAACATACCGACGCCGAGGATGACCAGGCCCATCAAGATATGGCCGCCGAAAACCAGCAGCCGCGCCAGCAGATCCGCCAACGTGTCGAACTTCAGCATGCGAGAGGCTTCAATACTGGCCAGGACCATAATGGTGACCAGTGCCAACATGCCGACGATCGCCGCCGGAGTTTTTGCGCCTTGCGCTGGTTTCTTGGTGATTCCGAGGCTGACAAGCACGCTGTTGAAGCCCATGCCCGCCAGAACGTTGGTCACCAGCGCCGCCACAATGCGCGCCACGATGTAGGAGATCACCACCACCAGCGCCGCACCGAACAGCAACGGCAGCGCGTCCATGATCTTGCCCAACATCGCACTGGCCGGCTGCGTCACCGCATCCAGCTTCAGCGCATTCAGCCCGGCGATGATCACCGGGATGAGGATGAGAACGTACAGCACCAGACCAATCAGTCCCGAGAGTTTCAGTTCACCCAGGGTATCTGTCAGGCCCATGCGATCGCTCAGCCGATCAAGCCCGGCCGCCACCAGAAGGTTGCTAACCACCTGTCTGACGAGGCGGGCGAGAAACCAGCCGATCAGGATGATGAGGCCGGCGCCGAGAATGCTCGGTATGAACTCAAACACCTTGTTGAGCAGCGTTTTGATCGGCTCGAGCTGGCCTTGCAACTTCATCGCGTCGAGAATGCCCGGCAGAAACAGCAGAAATACCAGCCAGTACACCACGTCTGACAGCGTCTTGCTCAACTGGATGGACTTGGTTTTGCTCTCTCCGCCGCTAATGCGTTCATCAAGCTTGAAGCCTTGCAAGGTGCCCAACATCACGCGCCGCAACACCGTTGCCAGCATCCAGGCGATAAATAGCAGGAGACCAGCGCCGAGCAGACGCGGCAGATAGCCGAAG
>CAISUK010000025.1 GCA_903888645.1 uncultured Pseudomonadota bacterium
CTCTCTTAACTACATAAGACCCTGCAGTTTTACCAACAATCCCATGAAACCCGTTCGCTTCCTGCTGAGCACCCTCGCCCTCTCGCTTTGCCTGATCGCCCGCGCTCTTGCCGCCGAGGAAACCAAGCTTGCAAAGCCGAATGTCATCGTGATTCTCACCGACGACATGGGTTGGGCCGATCTGGGGGCCCAGGGCATGGAGAAGGACGTCAAGACGCCCAATCTCGACGCACTCGCCGCTGCCGGGGTGCGCTGCACAGCCGGATACGTGACCTCCCCCTGTGCGCACCCTCCCGGGCGGCGATCATCACCGGATGCTTTCAACAACGGTACGGGATCGACACCATCGCGGATGACCCTCTCACCCCCACGGCGATCACTCTCGCCAAGCGGCTTGGCCCCGCTGGGTATCGCTGCGGATTCGTGGGCAAATGGCATCTGGAACCAAACGTCATCTGCGTCGAATGGATGAAGCGGGAGATGCCCGAACTGGTCTCCCTTCCCCGGGCTCAACGCCGCATCCCTTTTGAGAAACAACGGCCTTACAGCCCATCGGCGCAAGGCTTCCATGATTATTTTTGGGGCGAGATGAAAAACTATCGCGCCAATTACTCCCTGGACGGGAGCCCCGTGAAACCCGAGGGGCAGCTCTTCTCAATGCCAAAGGATTTCCGGCTCGACATCCAGACCCACGCCGCCCTGACCTTCATTGAGAACCATCACGACCAGCCGTTTTATCTGCACCTCGCTTATTACGGGCCGCATACTCCGCTGGAAGCCACCAAGAAATACCTTGATCGCTTCCCGGGGCCGATGCCCGAACGCCGTCGGTACGCCCTCGCCATGATCTCCGCCATCGACGATGGCGTCGGCGAGATCATGAAGAAATTGCGCCAACTCAACTTGGAGAAAAATACCCTGGTCATCTTCACTAGCGACAACGGCGCGCCGTTGGCTATGACCAAGCCCGACAGTCCCATTGGGGGCGACATGGCGGATGGCGGCTGGGACGGCTCCCTCAACGACCCCTGGTTGGGCGAGAAGGCGATGCTGACTGAAGGCGGAATCCGGGTGCCGATGATTTATTCGTGGGCCGGCACCCTTCCTGCGGGAAAGGTTTACGACAGGCCGGTCAGCTCACTCGACATCGCCGCGACGGCCAACGAGATCGCCGGGCTCGCACCCACGGCCAGCCTCGACGGGGTTAATCTCATGCCGTTTCTCACCGGCAAGAACCCTGCGGCCCCGCATGAGCGGATCTGCTGGCGGTTCTGGACCCAGGCGGCCATCCGCGAGGGGCGTTGGAAGTATATGAGTGTCGGGGGCAACTCGGCGTTCCTGTTCGATGTCGAGAGCGATGCCTGTGAGACCAAAAACCTGATCACGGAGAATCCCGCGCGCGTAGCAGAGTTGCGGGCCAAGCTCGGCGAATGGAGCGATCAGTTCCATCCCAAAGGAATTCCCAGCAATGCGCGAAACAGAAATGAAGAGGCCTTGTACAAATACTACTTTCCCAACCCCTGATCTCCCGCACTTGGCGCGGAGGGCCCAGGGCGTAGCCAACAGAGGATGTATCCAAGCTGTCGTTGATGCCCTTTGGTTCGGCTAAAAAACCAGCCCTCGACCAGATCTCTTGTTTTACGACCAAAGCCACCCCATCCCTTCCTATCGGATCCTTTTCTTTACATAGCTTAACTAAGATTCTTACCTTTCTACGAACAGGATCCCCCTTCGAGATTTTTCAAGGTTCCCTTCAATTCCCAAAACCAACTATCACATGACTCCCCGAGCATTATCCCTAGTCTCCCTACTGCTGACAGCAGGCTTCGCCCCGGCCCAGCAGACAAACAATCCGCGACCTCCCGAAGTCGCACCCACTCCTTCATCATCCCCAGCTGTGAAGCCCGCGTCGACGCCAGATCCCGAGCATCCCGTCTCTTCGGTTCCAGGCGAGACCAAGGAACAGCATGACGCACGTATGGCGTGGTGGCGCGATGCCAAGTTCGGCATGTTTGTCCACTGGGGGGTCTATTCGGTTCCCGCCGGTTACTACAAGGAAAAGCCGATCAAGGGTGGCGGCGAGTGGATCATGAATATGGGCAAGATCCCGATGGCGGACTATCAGGCCTTTGCCAAGGATTTTACAGCCGACAAGTTCGATGCCGCGAAGTTCGTCGCCACAGCAAAAAATGCCGGCATGAAGTATATCGTGATTACGGCCAAGCACCACGACGGCTTTGCCATGTATGATTCCAAGGTGAATAACTGGACGATCGTCAAGGCAACCCCTTTTGGCAGGGATCCGCTCAAGGAACTGGCGGAAGAATGCCGTAAGCAGGGTATCAAACTTGGTTTTTATTATTCGCAGTCGCAGGACTGGAGCAATGGAGGAGCAGCTGCCGGAGGAAAGTGGGACAAGGCTCAGGAACACAATATGGACGACTACATCGACAAAACGGCCATTCCCCAGATCACGGAGATCCTCACAAATTACGGCCCGGAGACACCCGCCGTTGTC
>CAISUK010000026.1 GCA_903888645.1 uncultured Pseudomonadota bacterium
CCAATGGCGCTATCTTAGGCCTTCGGCATACGAATAACGCTGTTTCCTGCTCGTCAATGCACGTCACACCGGCGCAGGCCGGTGTCCAGAAAGGCCCTTCGATGCTGGATTAACGTTCTCGTTGGGGCGGCAACCGCCTTTGCATTTCTCCTGCAAGCGCTTGTCGTAAAACCATAACTAGCCATGTCAAAAGCTTAAGATAGTGCCATTTGGGGCCAGGCCCCAATTCCGCTATGATTGACGGTCCGTGAATCATGGATTACAGTTGATGAATGTTTGAAATAATTCGGAGTGGTACGTTTGATACTTGGCTGACGAAGCTGAAAGATCGCCAGGCCAGGGCGCGCATCCAGATGCGGATTGACCGCATGGCACTGGGCAATGCTGGCGATGTCAAACCTGCCCGCGAGGGCATCAGCGAGATGCGCGTGGATTTTGGGCCCGGCTATCGCGTCTATTTCATTCAGCGTGGCCACCTGCGCATTGTGCTGTTGGCGGGAGGCGACAAAGGCTCGCAGGACGCCGACATTGAACGTGCCATCAAGATCGCCAAAGATTGGAAGGACTAAGCCATGACCGAGAAATTTTTCCGTTACGACAGTGCTGATTACCTGAAGACGGAAGAGGATGTTCAGCTTTACTTTGAGGCGTGCCTGGAAGAGAACGATCCGGCACTGATTGCGCATGCGCTGGGCGTGATTGCGCGCGCCCGTGGCATGACGCAACTGGCCCGCGACACGGGCTTGACGCGCGAAGGGCTTTACAAAGCCCTTTCTGCCGATGGCAATCCCGAGTTTTCTACCGTGATGAAGGTGATCAAGGCGCTGGGCTTGCAACTGCATGCGACTAAGGTACCGTCTGTTTGACAAGCCTTTTGGTCCAAGGGTATTTCTCTTGCTTGAAAATAATCGACCACGGCCCCAATGGCGCTATCTTAGGCCTTCGGCATACGAATAACGCTGTTTCCTGCTCGTCAATGCACGTCACACCGGCGCAGGCCGGTGTCCAGAAAGGCCCTTCAATGCTGGATTAACGTTCTCGTTGGGGGCGGCAACCGACTTTGCATTTCTCCTGCAAGCGCTTGTCGTAAAACCATAACTAGCCATGTCAAAAGCTTAAGATAGTGCCATTGGGGCCTGGCCCATTTAGCTTCTCTGCGTGCCACCCTGCGCCGCAGGCGGCGCCGGTAACCCTCGACAGCTTGCGCCGGGTGCTACGCGAGGAATTGCACGCCGCATAAGACAAGGCGGCGGAAGTTACCAACCCTGGATAGTTCCGGCCAAAAGCGAAGCCCATCGCTGGGAGGGGCTGCGCTTCAACAGGCTGGGGAAACTCAGGTTAGAAAACTATCGGGCCAGGCGCCAATGGCTGAATCGCCACGTTATGCTGCTGCAGGCTGAAAAGCGGCTACCGGAATCGGTCGGCTCACGGCGACCGATTTGCGGAGCGCCTTGATGCGCTCGATTTCGTGGAGCGTTTGGGCCGAAAAATAGGACTCTCCGCATTGGGGGCAGTCGTACATCGGAATGGCTTCGATGATCAATATGGTCGCAGCCCTGCCAAAGCTGCGGGTGACGTGCCTGATCTGGACAGCCGGGCTGCCGCAGTGAGCACATAGACGATCAGAGGACATAGACGGTGATGATGATGAGTTTGCCGGTGAAACCGATTTTGACGACGGCTTACGCGGTATTGTCGCCGAGCGTGGCACCGGAGATGACGACTTTGCTTTCACGGGTTTGCGCGTCGCGCTGGCGCTCCGTGATTTGCCCGGTAAGGATGATGCTTTCGAGATCAAGGATGGAAAGGTTGTCATCTTCAAGTTCCTCGGCGGCGTGGGTCGAAACGACATAGTTCAGCGTGCGCACCAAATGCCGAAGCTGACTTATTGTCGGATGTGCCACGCCTAAAGTCTACAGAGCGGCAATGAAAATGTCTAATGCGCGGCTGTTGGCTGGTCTGCAAAAGTCGGCGAAACGGCGAAAACGCCATTTCCCGGCGACATTGTTAATTAGAACCTGACCCGGAGGCTTATGCGTAAGAAAATCTCAGACTTTGGCCACTTCAGCCCTTTAACCTGCTCCATTCGCAGCGACCAAAGAGACTTCCGTCAAGTCCTCGGTATATCGGTCAATTCTCAGGATGGCTTGCAGCATGTGGTCGAGGTAATCGCCCACCCGAAGCGTCTTTTCCTTGCTCATACGGGAATTGCTTCCGCCACGACCTGATTTCGGAATCGATCGGGAAGAGACTTGGGAGTCAAAACGTCGAGCAGTTTCTGCAGACTATTCTGTATCCTCGCGATGTCCATCAGCGTAGTCCCCTGAATTGGGTCTACCAGCAGGTCAAGATCGCTGCCCTCGTCATCCGAGCCATGCAATACCGAACCAAAAACCCGCGGGTTGCGGGTACGATTTTGCTCGACCACGCGACGAATATCTTCGCGGTGAGAACGTAATGCGTCAGATGGTTTCATGGTTTTCCCGTTAGCCGCGGCAATCTCGCCAAAATGCCGGCTCGACTCCAATAATACCGTCATCACCTTCCGCAAGGCGAACAAACGCGAGGTGCGCCGTTATGAACAAGCGAACCAACGCATCTGAATTGATCGACGACGAGAATCCCGAATGAACGGCGGATGATGTCTAGCGCGCCGTGCCGTTTTCCGGATTGCCGGAATCGTTGCAGGCCAAACTGCACGGTCGGCCCAAAGCTGTGGTCTCCAAGGAGCGCATCAAAACCCGCCTGTCGATGGAAGTGGCGCGTTTTCGGGAAAGCGGCGAAGGATGGCAAACGCGCATGGATACCGCCATCAAGGATTCACAGTAAAGCCTGATACCGCATGTCGGCAACGATCGGGCTGGTGTGCGGTGGCAACTGCGCCTCCCAACCTTTGCAGGCGAGGCCGACCACCTTCGGAATCGGGCGACTGCCCGTGCGATAGTGGGCGATCATGCGCCGGGTCATGCCGAGCGTTTCAGCGGCCTTGGCCAGAGAAAGACCATTGCGCTGCATCCATTGGTCAAAATCACTGGCTGTGGGCAAACCGGCCTGCTTGCGGGAAAGTTCGTAGAGCATGTCCGCGCCCAGATCGAGGCCGCCGGGCCAATCCAGTCCGTGACCCCAGTCATCACGTACCATGCGATCGAAGAACGCCGTATCGCGCAGCGCGTCGTAAGGCGGTTTAGCAAGTGTTGTCAGATCGGCGCGCAGCGTTTCGCCAGTGTTCCAGTCAATTTCAAGGGCCAGAGGGCCGATGATTCGGGCCGCCGTGATGTTGGGTGGGTTCTTCATGGGTTGAGCCTCCGGTATTCGTCCAGATATTTCGCCTCGTTGCCGAGAATGTCGTTCAGCGCCGGGGCCAGCCGCTTGGCCGGCGTTACCCGGCCGGCAAGAACTTCGCGAGTGGCAATAGCCACAGACACCCGACTACCATCGCGGAATTCCACATGCACATGGGGCACGCCGTGCTCCATGCCGTTGATGCGGATACGCCAGTCATTGATGGGTTCGTAAGTCGTCACGAGTTAATAATAGTGCAACCATTACACCAAGTAAAGCGTGCCGTACCCCTTTTCCCGGGTTGCTGGAATCGTGGCAGGCCAAGCTGAACGGCCGTCCCAAAGTCGCGGTCACCAAGGAGCGCATCACCTTCCGCCTGTCGCCGGAAGTGGTGGAACGTTTTCGGGCCAGCGGCGACGGATGGCAAACGCGCGTGGACGCCGCCCTCAAGGACTGGCTCAAGTCGCATTCCCCTGCGTAAGCTGAATACTGGCGTAGCCTGACAAGATTGGTGCACAAAAGCGAAGCCCCTCGCTGGGAAGGGCTTCGCTGCAACTGGCAAGGGAAGCTAGGGTTAGCAAGACATCGACCCTGGCCCCTTTAGCGGGCTTGCGTCAGTACGGTCAACAATCTCGATGGAATTTGCCGCGTAGTTGATCAAGCAGCGTGATGGACGAGGGGTGATCCCCCTCGGGGAACTTGAACAAAC
>CAISUK010000027.1 GCA_903888645.1 uncultured Pseudomonadota bacterium
CAATTTGAAGCCGCCGGTGACCACCGTGGCGCAGGCTGCGGACTACCGCAAACGCATCCTCGCCGCCTTGCCGGACGGATTGCAATTCGCGCCGCTGATGACTTTGTACTTGACCGACCAAACCGCCGCCGAAGAAATCGACAGGGCCTGCAAAAGCGGCTTCGTTCATGCCGTAAAACTGTATCCGGCCGGTGCGACAACAAACTCCGATGCCGGGGTCACCGATCTGTCCCGGTGCCATGCGGTCCTCGCCCGCATGCAGGATATCGGCATGCCGCTGCTGGTGCATGGCGAGATAACCGATCCTGCTGTCGATGTGTTTGATCGCGAGGCGGCTTTCATTGAGCGCGTGCTGAGGCCACTGCTGCGCGACTTCCCGCGCTTGCGGGTGGTTTTCGAACATATTACGACGCAAGAGGCGGTCGATTTTGTCGTTTCAGCTGGAGACAACGTCGGCGCCACCATCACGGCACATCATTTGCTGCTGAACCGTAATGCACTGTTCGTCGGCGGCATTCGACCGCACCACTATTGTCTGCCGGTCATCAAGCGCGAAAAGCATCGCCAGGCCTTGCTCGCGGCCGCCACTTCCGGCAACCCGAAGTTTTTTCTTGGTACGGATTCGGCGCCGCACGGCAAGAGCACCAAGGAATCGGCCTGTGGCTGCGCCGGTTGCTACACGGCACACGCCGGCATTGAACTATACGCCGAGGCCTTTGCCGGTGCTGGAGCCCTGCACCGCCTGGAAGGTTTCGCCGCGCACTTTGGACCCGACTTCTATCGGTTGACGCGCAATGTCGATACCATCACGCTCGTTGAAGAAACACGGCTGGTGCCATCAGAGCAAACCTATCTGGATGGCGAGCCGTTGATTCCGTTGCGCGCTGGTGAGCCAATTGCCTGGCGTCTCATGGAGTAATGCAATGAAACGGTTTGGCTATTCGCTTCTCGCTGTTGTATGCGCTGGCTGGCTGGGCGGCTGCAGCAGCGACTCATCTTCCTATCTCATCAATGGCGGTGACGTGGCGCTGACACTCCTGCGCGACAAACCCTATATTTGGAGCGGCAGTTGGGACATGGCTTTGGTGGTCACCCACCTTCCCGACTGTCAGCGACGGCACAAATTAAAGAATGCCGGCGATGGAAACTTCAAGCTGGAGGTATATCGCCCCGCAGAAGGCGGCTATATCCTGCACTACGGCAAACGCTGGTATATCGCTGAACTACGCGGTTGCCAAGTGCAGGCCTATACCGAGCCGCCGAACGAACCCGGCGAACTGATCGGCGCCTTCGAGGCGCGCGATGAACCGGTGCGTTTTGTTGCCGAGGCGGCAGCGACCAGGAAACCGCCTGGCGACAGTTCCGCAGCAGCACACTGATCGCGGTCGTGGCAGCCAAGCCAATCAGCAACTTTCTCTTCGCGCCGATTGCCCGACCAATGGAGCGATTGTTGAGCGGAGGCGAATTGCCGACGCTGGCGGCCATGAATGCCGAGGCCGCCGCCGCTGGCCTGGTTTCCGGTGCCGGCAAGCCATTGTCACTGGTCGTGCCTGGCGGCAGCGGTCTGCCCTATGAAGAGCGGATCTACTGGCTGGGCGAAGTCGAAACTCGACCGGGGAACTGGCATGATTTTTTCAACGCATTGACCTGGTTGTCATTCCCGCACACCAAGGCGGCCCTCAATCGCCATCACCATGTCGCGCGGATCGCCCAGAACGCAGCGGGCAGCGGCCAGCGTGGTCCAGCACGCGACGCACTGACGCAGTTCGACGAGTGCGGGTTGATCGTGATCTCTTCCGACATCACCCTCTGGCAGGGGATTCGCGCCCATCGCTGGAAGGAGGTCTTTTCGCAGCGGCGTCAAGATGTTTTGGACAGGCTGCGGGTCTTTGTCTTCGGCCATGCCACCTACGACATGCTGCGCACACCGCACATCGGCCTCTGTGGCAAAGCCCTGTTTCTGCATGTCGATAGCGATTGGCTGGAGCAACCGCTTGCGGCCCAGTTGGCCGACGCCGATGCCCGACTGGCGCAGCGCTTTGGCGGCGACATGGCCTTTCGACCGCGAGATTTCCAGCCACTACCTTTACTCGGACTGCCTGGGGCAACGCCCGACAGCGAGTTGCCCTGCTACTACGACGATCCCCGGCAGTTCAGGCCGCTGCGGCTGGCATGATCGGCTAGAATGCTTTTGGAAGTCCGCTAGGCAGCCGCGTCATGCGCAAGCATGCCGAGGAAAGTCCGGGCCCCGCAGAGCAGGATGCCGGCTAACGGCCGGGCGTTGCGAAGCGACGGAAAGTGCAACAGAAAACAGACCGCCGATGGCCGCAAGGCACAGGTAAGGGTGAAACGGCGAGGTAAGAGCTCACCGCGTTCGTGGTGACACGAACGGCACGGCAAACCCCATCCGGGGCAAGGCCAAATAGGGAAGCAATGGCGCTGCTCGCGCTGCTTCCGGGTAGGCTGCTAGAGCCCGTCGGCAACGGCGGGACCAGAGGAATGGCTGCCCACGACAGAACCCGGCTTATCGGCGGACTTCCACCACCGTGCCGCTTCTCATAGTTCACTTTCAGTTTACCGTCTATCCCTATTGATTTATCAGGAATAGCGCCTTCTCACATCACGTCAAATAAGTGACATAAGTCATTGTCGCGCCGAGAAAAATGTTCCCGATGGTCTTGACCATCGGCCACGACTTGACTAAAGTGGGAGGAAGTGGGGAAATGTGGGGAACCTGCCAGGTTTTCCGCTTCCCGCAGTCAGCTAGGGGACGGCATGTTTCAGGGAGCAACAGCGCTCAATCTCGACGCCAAGGGTCGCATGACGATCCCTGCCCGGCATCGTGATGCCCTGACCACGCTTGCCGAGGGCCACCTGGTTCTGACCGCCCATCCGCATCGTTGCCTGTTGCTCTATCCAGAGCCAGCCTGGGCGCCCATTCGCGCCAAGATCCTCGCCGCCCCGAGCCTCGAAACGCAGTCGGCGATGTTGCGGCGGCTGCTGGTGGGTTTTGCCGTCGATAGCGAAATGGATACGGCCGGGCGGGTGCTGGTTGCACCGGAGTTGCGTCAATACGCGGCGCTGGAGAAAGAAGTCTGGCTGATCGGCCAGGGAACGCATTTCGAAATATGGAGCGATGCCGGTTGGCGAGCGCAGCAAGAGGCGATCTTCGCCCTCGGCGACAAACTACTCCCGCCGGGCCTGGAGAACCTGGCGCTGTGATGGAGACAGCTGGCGGCACGCATATCAGCGTGCTGCTTGAAGAAGCCGTCGAAGCCTTGGCGATAAAGCCGGACGGTATTTATGTGGATGCCACTTTCGGTCGCGGTGGACATAGCCGGGCGATTCTCGGGCAACTTGGGGTTGGCGGCAGATTGCTGGCACTGGACCGCGATCCGGCAGCCAACGCAGCAGGAAGAGAGATTGCCGATCCGCGCTTCAGTCTGGCGCACGTCGCCTTCCGCAGCATCGGCGCGGTGCTGGGGCGTAGCGGGATTGCTGCCGTAGATGGCGTCCTGTTGGACCTAGGCGTGTCGTCGCCACAACTTGACGATGCGTCGCGCGGCATGAGTTTTCGTTTCGATGCGCCGCTGGATATGCGCATGGATACGACGGAGGGGGAAACCGCCGCCGAATGGCTGGCGCGGGCGTCGCAACATGACATCGAAAGGGTGGTGAAAGACTATGGGGAAGAACGGTTTGCTCATGCGATTGCAAAGGCGGTTGTTGCTGCTCGGAGCGAGCAGCGTATTTCCGGCACACGACAGTTTGCCGCGCTCGTGGAGAAGGCCGTCCGCACGCGCGAGCCGGGCCAGCATCCGGCGACAAGAAGTTTTCAGGCTCTACGGATTCACGTCAATCAGGAACTTGAGGAATTGTCGCTAGCGCTGCCGCAGTGTGCGGCGCGACTTGCAGCAGGAGGTCGGTTGGTCGTGATCAGTTTCCACTCGCTCGAAGATCGCATCGTCAAGCATTTCCTGCGCGAGCAGTCGCAACCGCCGAAATTGCCGGCGCGCCTGACCATGCGCGCGGCCGACTTTCCGGCGGCGCCGTTGCGCCTGATTGGCCGAGCACAGCGCCCCAGCGCTGGGGAAGTTTCGCGCAACCCGAGAGCGCGAAGCGCGGTTCTGCGCGTTGCAGAAAAAGTCGGGGCGAACGATGCGTATGACAAAGCCGCAAATTGAAATGGCGTCATTGATGACGAAATTGCGCTCAGATTCAATGCACTTCAGCCTGGAAACACGGCAATCGTGGCGCGTCTGACATTTGTGTTGGCGATCGCCACGCTCGTCTGCGCCATCGGCACAGTGGCCGCCAATCATCATGCCCGCAAACTCTTTACCGAATTGGAGCGCGAACAGGGGCGAATGCGCGATCTGGAAGTGGAGTGGGGTCAGTTGCAACTTGAACAAAGCACTTGGGCAGGACATGCGCGAATCGAGAAGATCGCTCGCGAGCGATTGCACCTGCAGGCACCAAAATCGAGTCAGATCATCGCCCTCGATGCGTTGGCGCCTAGCAACCCCGCCAACACGGTAGCGCCCCGGTGAAATTTTCCAGCAATCCCCTGTTGTCGCGGGTTCTTCCCGCCTGGCGCGCCCGACTGGTGCTGATCTTGCTGCTTGGTGGCTTTGTCGCCTTGATCGGCCGATCGCTTTATCTGCAGAGTTTTCGCAACGATTTTCTGCAGCAGAAAGGCGAGTCGCGTTATGCGCGGGTTATCGAAGTATCGGCGACGCGCGGCCGTGTCAGCGATCGCAACGGCGACGTGCTGGCCATCTCGACGCCGGTCAAGTCGATATGGGCGATACCTGAAGACGCCAAATTGAGCCCTGCGCAGGCGCGCCACCTCGCTGCGTTGCTGGGCATGGACGTACGCGAACTCAACCGCAAGCTGACGACCGATAGCGACTTCGTTTTCATCAAGCGGCAGATCGCGCCGGATGTCGCAGAACGCGTCGCCGCACTCAATCTGCCCGGGATACAGCAGCAGCGCGAGTACCGCCGCTATTACCCGGCTGGCGACATCGCCGCGCATGTGCTCGGCTTTACCGGTGCCGAAGATGCCGGCCAGGAAGGCATTGAGCTGGCCTATGACAATGTTCTCGCCGGTCGCCCGGGCAGTCGCCGCGTCATCAAGGACCGCCGCGGCCAGATCGTTGAAGATGTGGCGAGCATCAAGGCGCCGCAGGACGGCAAGGATCTGACCCTGTCGCTCGACGGCAAAATCCAGTACCTCGCCTATGCCAGTCTCAAGCAGGCGGTGGCCGAGCACAAGGCCAAGGCCGGCGGAATCGTCGTTCTCGACGTCAAGACCGGTGAAATCCTGGCCCTCGCCAACCTGCCGACCTACAACCCTAATAACCGCTTCGGACTGGTCGGGGCGCAACTGCGCAATCGCGCCCTCACCGACACTTTCGAGCCCGGTTCGACGCTCAAGCCATTCACGGCGGCGCTGGCCCTGGAAAAGGGCAAGGTGCGCTTCGATACGCTGATTCAGACCGCGCCCGGCCACCTCACCATAGGCAGCGCAACGATCCACGACGCCCACGTGCATGGCATGCTGACGGTGGCCCAGGTCATCCAGAAATCTTCCAACGTCGGGGCAGCAAAGATTGCGCTGTCGCTGCCTGCGGAGGACATGTGGCAGATGTTCGACGCGCTGGGATTCGGCAATCCGCTGCACTTTGGTTTTCCCGGCGAAGTCGGCGGGCGCCTTCGTCCCGTCAAGAGCTGGAAACCGATCGAGCAGGCGACCATGGCTTATGGTCACGGCATTTCGGTGACGCTGATGCAGATGGCCCGCGCTTATATGGTTTTTGCCCGCGATGGCGATTTGCTGCCGCTGACGCTGACCAAGCTGGATGCGCCACCACTGGTCGGCAAGACGGTTTTTTCGGCGCAGACCGCCCATGAAGTGCGGGCCATGCTGGAGATGGCCGTGCAGCCCGGCGGCACCGCACCAAAGGCGCAGATAGCCGGCTACCGCGTCGCCGGCAAAACCGGCACCGCGCACAAACTGGAGAGTGGGTCCTACGCGCAGAAATTTGTGGCCTCCTTCGTCGGCTTTGCCCCGGCCACCGATCCGCGTCTGGTCGTTGCGGTCATGATAGACGAACCGTCCGGTGCCGGCTATTACGGCGGCGACGTGGCCGCGCCGGCGTTCGCCCGGGTGATGGCCGGCAGCCTGCGCGCCCTTGGCGTGCCGCCAGACAGCGACCTGCATCCACTGCTGGTGGCCAACAAGGAAGACGCCGCTGTGAAGGAAGACATGTGAGCGCGATGCAGAACGCCACGACTTCCCGGCAAGCGGCCGCGCACATTCTCTCTGCGCTGCACGAGCGCGGCATCGACGCGCGCGGCCTCAGTGCCGATTCGCGCACGCTGCGGCCAGGCGAACTTTTTCTTGCCTATCCAGGGGTGCACAGCGACGGCCGCAATTATCTGCGCGAAGCAGAACGCAAGGGTGCCGCGGCACTGCTTTGGGAAGGCGATGCTGTCGTTCCGCTTCCGGATTGGTCGCCAAATTGGACACCAAAAGTTCCGGGAATTGCCGTCAACCAATTACGGAATGTATCCGGACATCTTGCCGCGCTGATTTTCGGCGAGCCGTCAAAAAAATTATGGCTGGCCGGCGTTACCGGAACCAACGGCAAGACTTCGGTTTCGCAGTGGATTGCCCAGTGCCTGGGGGCGCTTGGGCGCAAGTGCGCGGTCATCGGCACGCTCGGTAATGGTTATCCGGATGACTTGCGCGACAGCCCGAATACGACGCCGGATGCGATTGTGCTGCAGCGCGATCTGGCGCGCTTTGTCGCCGACGGTTCGGCAGCCTGCACCATGGAAGTCTCGTCCATCGGTCTGGATCAGGGCCGACTCGAAGGCGTCGACCTGGACGTTGCCGTATTCACCAACCTGACCCAGGATCACCTCGATCATCATGGCGACATGGCCGCCTACGGGGAGGCCAAGCGTCGCTTGTTTGAAACGCCGGGCCTCGCTGCCGCCGTCATCAATCTGGACGATCCCTTCGGCCTGGCATTGGCCAGCGCGTTGCAAGGGAGCGGCGTGCACCGTATCGGTTACACGTTGACCGGGGCCGCCGGCGAAAATATCGATGAACTGCTGGCTGCTGAAGATTTGGCGTTTTCCGGGAATGGCCTGAGTTTCGCGATCGGCGGCATCCATATCGCCGCCCCATTGGTCGGCCGCTTCAACGCCGCCAATCTGCTCGCCGTCATCGGCGCCTTGGGCGTTGCCGGGTTTGCCCCGACCGCCGCAGCACCGGCAATCGCCAAACTGCGACCGCCACCAGGACGCATGCAAAGCGTCGGCGGCAGCGGCGAACCGCTGGTCGTGGTCGATTACGCACATACGCCCGACGCGCTCGAGCAGGTGCTGGTCACCTTGCGCGAAACGGCGGAGGCGCGCAGTGGCAGGTTGATATGCGTGTTTGGTTGCGGCGGTGACCGCGATCCCGGCAAGCGGCCGCTGATGGGCGGACTGGCGAGCAAGTTGGCGGATGCAGTGTGGCTGACCAGCGACAACCCGCGCAGCGAAGATCCACTGATCATCTTGTCGGCGATCGCCGCTGGCGCCGCCGACACGGCGCAAGTCGAACCCGACCGGGCCATCGCCATACAAGCGGCGCTGCATGCCGCTGCCGATAATGATGTCGTCTTGATCGCCGGCAAAGGCCACGAACCTTATCAGGAAATCCGCGGCGTGCGCCTGCCTTTCTCAGATGTCGAGCAGGCGACGCTGGCGTTGGCGGCGCGGAGGCTCGCCCGATGATGACACTCAACGAAGCGGCGCAAGCCACCGGCGGCAACGCGCCCGGCGCCAATCCGGCGTTTGTCGGCGTTTCCACAGATTCGCGAAACATCAACACCGGCGAACTGTTCGTCGCGCTGAAAGGCGAACACTTCGACGGCCATGACTACGTCCGCGACGTCCTGGCTGGAGGCGCCGTGGCTGCCTTGGTGGACAGCGCATGGGCAACCAAACACGGCGCCGGTCTGCCCCTTGTCGTTGTCGCCAACACCCGGCTGGCGCTCGGCAGCCTGGCTGCACACTGGCGGGCGCGCTTCGTTCTGCCGCTGATCGGCATTACCGGCAGCAATGGCAAGACGACTGTCAAGGAAATGTGCGCCGCCATTCTTCGTGATCAGGCTCGCCGCGACGGCTTCGATCCCGAACTGGCGATATTGGCGACCACGGGTAATCTCAACAATGACATTGGCCTGCCGCTGATGCTGCTGCGC
>CAISUK010000028.1 GCA_903888645.1 uncultured Pseudomonadota bacterium
CAGGCCCACGGCGATCAGCACGTAGACGAAGCCCAACACCAGGCCGTTGGCAGTTTGTGAGATGAGGGTACCGAGCATGATCGTGGCGTGTGTCTGCGTGTCAGGCTTGGCCGCTTAGAGCGGCGGCAGGGTGCAGCCGATTTCTTCCTTGTTGCCAAAAGCTTTGGCAGTTTCGGCTTCGGAATCGGAGGTCAGCTTGAGCACGTCGAAGTAGTCGTATTTATCGGTGATCTGCTTCTTGATCTGCACGATCACGGCCGGGCGCACCAACTGGTGATCCCAGTCACGCAGGTAATACGGGAACTCGCCTTCCGTGTTCTTCCACTTTTCGAGCGCCGTCACAATGGCTTTCGGGTCGGTCGACTTGGCGGCGGTGATCGATTCGAGCAGCGAGCGCATGCCGATCCAGCCGGACCAGGATTTGTCCGACGGCGGACGGCCATACTTCTTCATGAAGTCAGCCGTGAACTTCTTCTCCTGCGCCGTGTTCTTCGGGTTGTTGTAATACCAGGGCTTGATGAAGATGCCGGTCGATGCCTCTGGGCCGACGTCCCAGAAATCGGTATCGGTCACGGCAACGGCGACGTAGGGAATCTTGCCCTTCATGCCGATCTCGTTCCACTGCTTGAGGAAGTTCGAGAAGTCACCACCGACCAGACCGCCGACCACGACATCGGGCTTGGCCTGACGGATCTTGAGAATGTAGGAGCTGTAGTCAGCCGTGTTCAACGGCACTTCGTCAACACCGACTTCGGTGGCGCCGACTTCCTTGAGCAGGGCGCGCGAGGAACGCAGGATGTCCTGACCGAAGGCGTAGGACGGCGTCAGGAAGTAGACCTTTTTGCCGAGCTGCGCCACATAGGGCATCAGACCGCGCATCTGTACCGGCACCGTGGCCTGGGTGCGGAAGGTGTAACGGCTGCAGTTCTTGCCGGTGATCTCGCTGGCGGCGGCGCCGGTCAGGATCAAGGGCACCTTGGAACGATTGGCCACACTCATCATGGCCAGTGCCGAAGAGCTGTAGTTGCCGCCGACAACGGCGACAACCTTGTTCTCATCAATCAGCTTCTGCATGTTCTGCTGCGAGACCTGGGGATTGGGCTCGTCGAGCCAGACCAGCTCGATCGGGCGTCCGAGCACCTTCTTGTCGGCCTGCTCCACCGCCAGCTCGCTGCCGCGCTGCAGAAATTCGCCAATCGAGGCGCCCGGCCCCTGCTTCGAATAAATCAGGCCGATGCGCACCGGCCCGGTCTCCTGCGCCAGGGCGCCGCCGCCGATGGCCAGGCCGGCGCCGAGCGCCAGCACGAGCCGGCGTGTGATGTGTTTCAGTCGAGCTTGCTTAAACATGTCGTCTCCTTTTATGAATTGAAATACCGGGAAAAATCAGGGGCGATAGGGTTTGCCAAATACCGGTTCCTTGAACGGAATCGGCGGCAGTTGCCATGTGCCAGTGGACGGCGGCCGGACTTCGGCATCGACGTGCACATCGATGACACAGGGGCGCTTGGCCTTGATCGCCTGGAACAGGGCGGCGCGCAGGTCTTCGCTGCGTTTGACTGTCACGCCATCAGCACCGCAGGCGCGCGCCAGCGCCGCGAAATCGGGGTTGTAGCGTTCGCCGCCGGGCCCTTGCGCGCCCTTGTAGAAGGCGGTGCCGAATTCACGTCCCTCGAACAGGCCGTACTGGAGATCGCGGATCGCACCCCAGGCGAAGTTGTTCCAGATCACCCAGATGCAGGGTAGCTTGTATTCGACCGCCGTGGCAACGACATAGGGCGCCATCATGAAGCCGCCATCACCCACGACGGCAATGCAGGGGCGCTCCGGCGCCGCCAGTTGCGCGCCGAGCACGCCGCAGACACCGAAGCCCATCGACGAGTAGC
>CAISUK010000029.1 GCA_903888645.1 uncultured Pseudomonadota bacterium
GCAGTCGCTGGTCAGTCGTAACGTCGATCCGCTGGCATCGGCGGTGGTCAGCATTACACGGTTCCAGGCCGGTCACGCCGATAACGTATTACCCGAGCGGGCCGTGCTCGGCGGCACGGTGCGCGCATTCACCGCGGCGATGCAAGACATGTTGGAGAACGGCCTGCGCCGCATTTGCGCCGGTATCGCCGCGACTTATGGCGTGGCAGTCGATCTGCATTTCGAGCGCGGCTATCCGCCGACCACCAACGCCGCCGCGCCGACGGCGCTGTGCGTCGAGACTGCCCGCGCCTTGGTCGGCAGCGAGCGCGTCCTCATCAATCCGCCGCCGAGCATGGGTGCCGAGGACTTCGCCTACCTGTCGCAAGTCGTGCCCGGTTGCTACGTCTGGCTGGGCAACGGGCCGGGCGAGGGCGGCTGCATGCTGCACAGCCCGCATTACGACTTCAACGACGACGTCATCGCTACCGGGGTGGCCTATTGGGTGGCTCTGGCGGAACGGATTCTCGCGCCAAACGCGGCGGGCTTATCTGCGGGTTTATCTGCAGGGTGAGCGGCGCCGGCCTGCTTTCGGCAGCCGGAATATTGGTTTCCACAAGCCTGCATCGATTGGCAAGTCAATCACCGTTGTTACGGGATCCGTTACATCCTCCAAAATCATGATTTGAAACGTTTAAATCACAACATTTGCCATGGCACGCTTCTTGGGTAGCCACGTCTGCATTCACTGCAGGCAGACATCCCAAGGAGAGGCAAGAATGGTCGAGACATTTTACGAAGTGCTGCGGCGGCAGGGCATCAGCCGGCGCAGTTTCCTCAAGTTCTGTTCGCTGACGGCGACCTCATTGGGCCTCGGCAGCGCCTATGCGCCGCGCATCGCCTACGCGCTGGAAAACAAGCCGCGCACGCCGGTGCTCTGGTTGCATGGTCTCGAATGCACCTGCTGCTCGGAATCCTTCATCCGTTCCGCCCATCCGCTGGCCAAGGATGTGGTGCTGTCGATGCTCTCGCTCGATTATGACGACACGCTGATGGCCGCTGCCGGTCACCAGGCCGAGGCGATCATCGAAGAGATCAAGAAGAAGTACAAGGGCAACTACATCGTTGCTGTCGAGGGCAATCCGCCGCTCAATGAAGATGGCATGTACTGTATTCACGGCGGCCGGCCCTTCGTCGAGATCCTCAAGGAAACCTGTGCCGACGCCAAGGCGGTGATCGCCTGGGGCGCCTGCGCTTCCTGGGGTTGCGTGCAGGCGGCCAAGCCGAATCCGACCCGGGCGACGCCGATCGACAAGGTCATCACCGGCAAGCCGATCATCAAGGTACCGGGCTGCCCGCCGATTGCCGAAGTCATGACCGGCGTCATCACTTACATGCTGACCTTCGACCGGATTCCCGAACTCGACCGCGACGGCCGGCCGAAAATGTTTTATGGCCAGCGCATTCATGACAAATGTTATCGCCGACCGCATTTCGATGCCGGCCAGTTCGTCGAACAATGGGACGACGATTCGGCGCGCAAGGGTTATTGCCTTTACAAGATGGGCTGCAAGGGTCCGACAACTTACAACGCCTGCTCGACGACGCGCTGGAATGGTGGCGTTTCCTTCCCGATCCAGTCTGGCCACGGTTGCATCGGCTGCTCCGAAGATGGCTTCTGGGACAAGGGCGGTTTCTACAACCGTGTTACTGACATCAAGCAGTTCGGTGTCGAAGCCAATGCCGACAAGATCGGCGGTACGTTGGCGGCGGTGGCCGGTGCCGCGGTGGCGGCGCATGCGGCAGCAACGGCCCTGAAACGGGCTAAGAGCGGTAACGATAAGAACGATCAGAACGGCGGGGGCAAATAATCATGGGCAACGCCTACGAAACCCAGGGCTTCAAGCTCGACAATTCAGGCAAGCGGATCGTCGTCGATCCGATCTGCCGCATCGAAGGTCACTTGCGCGTCGAGGTCAATGTCGATTCGCAGAACGTCATCCGCAACGCCGTTTCCACCGGGACCATGTGGCGCGGCCTCGAAGTCATTCTCAAGGGCCGCGATCCGCGCGACGCCTGGGCTTTTACCGAGCGCATCTGCGGAGTTTGTACCGGTACGCACGCCTTGACCTCGGTGCGCGCGGTCGAGGATGCCCTCGACATCAAGATTCCAGAAAATGCCAATACCATTCGCAACCTGATGCACCTGAACCTTTATGTTCATGACCATCTGGTTCATTTCTACCATCTTCATGCGCTCGACTGGGTGGACGTGGTGTCGGCGCTGAAGGCCGATCCGAAGGCGACTTCGGAACTGGCACAGAGCATTTCCAATTGGCCGTTGTCATCACCGGGCTACTTCCGCGATCTGCAGAACCGTCTCAAGAAATTCGTCGAATCCGGCCAACTCGGGCCGTTCTCCAACGGCTACTGGGGCAGTCCCGCCTACAAGCTGCCGCCGGAAGCCAATCTGATGGCGGTGGCGCA
>CAISUK010000030.1 GCA_903888645.1 uncultured Pseudomonadota bacterium
ACAAGGTCTCGATCGGCTTCAGCAACGCTTCGAGTTCGGTGATCTCGGCCATCATCGCGGCGTCGATTGCCAGGCGCCCGGCACTGTCAACCAGTAGCACGTCGTAATAATGCGTCCTGGCGTAATCGAGCGCACCGAGGGCGATGTCGGCCGGCCTCTGCCCGATCGCCGACGGATAAAAATCGATACCAGCCTGCGCCGCAACCGTTTTCAATTGCTCGATGGCGGCGGGGCGATAAACGTCGCAACTGGTCGTCAATACCTTTTTCTTGTGCCGCTCCCTGAGGAGTTTACCCAGCTTGCCGGTGCTGGTGGTCTTGCCGGCACCCTGCAGACCGGCCATCAGGATCACTGCCGGAGGCTGCGTGGCGAGACTGAGTCCGACGTGGCTGCCGCCCATCAACTCGGTCAATTCGCGGTGCACCACACCGACCAACGATTGGCCGGGAGTCAAGGAACCGATGACCTCCTGGCCAACCGCCTTTTCCTTGATCCGGGCGATGAGTTCCTTGACCACCGGCAGCGCGACGTCGGCTTCGAGCAAGGCCAGACGCACTTCGCGGAGCATTTCCTGGATATTGTCTTCGGTCAGGCGGGCCTGGCCGCGCAGCGTCTTTACGACCTTCGCGAGTCGCTGAGTAAGGTTGTCTAGCATGACGGTGGGGAAATTGAAATAAGGTAAAATTATTGGATGGCGATTCTACTGCATCCGTTTCTGCTGGACCTCTCGGCCGCCCTGCTCTATGCAGGACTTGGCATCCATTTCTGGAACACGCGCTGGCGCGGCGCAGCGCTCGATCAGCCGCGGCGGGGATTACTGGGTTGGGAGCGGGGTGCATTGCTCGCCGCGCTGGCGATCCACGGCCTGTCGCTGATTGGGGAGATTTTCCTTGACGGCCTGATGCATTTCAGTTTCAGCATTGCGCTGTCCCTGATGCTTTGGCTGGCAGTTGCCGTGTATTGGATCGAGAGTTTTTACGCCCGCATGGAAGGCTTGCAGATGCTGACCATGCCCCTAGCGGCGGTATGCGTTGCCCTGCCGGCGGTATTCCCAGGCCAGCACCTGCTGACGAATGCAGACTCCATGGCCTTTCGCATTCACTTTCTGGTAGCGATGCTCGCCTACAGCCTATTCACGCTGGCGGCCCTGCACGCGGTACTCATGGCAGTGGCGGAAAGACGTCTGCGCCGTGGCCAGGTCTCTCGGGCGCTGGCCAGCCTGCCGCCGCTGTTGACCATGGAAGCGGTTTTATTTCGCCTGATCCACATCGCTTTCGCTCTGCTCACGGCGACGCTGATCTCGGGCATATTCTTTTCCGAATCCTTGTTCGGCAAGGCGCTCTCGTTCAATCACAAGACCATCTTCGCCATTATTTCCTGGGTGATTTTTGCCTTGCTGCTCGGTGGCCGGCATCTGCGCGGCTGGCGCGGCCGTATTGCCCTGAGCTGGACGCTATCGGGATTCGCCGCGCTGCTGCTGGCGTATGTCGGTAGTCGCTTCGTTCTGGAAGTGATCTTGGGTCGCACAGCCTAGGCACGGCGGCCAGCCGCATGGACGAAATCCCGTTAGCGGAGCAAATCGGCGCGCTCGCCATACTGCTGGTCTTTTCGGGTTTTTTTTCCATGGCGGAAACCGCCATGATGGCCAGCAACAGGCACCGCCTGCGCCATTCGGCGAAAAACGGCAATCGCGGCGCCATCCTGGCGGTCGCGCTGCTCGGCAAGACCGACAAATTGCTTGGCGTCATCCTGCTCGGCAATACGCTGATCAACTCCGCTGCGGCGATGCTGACCGGGCATATTGCCCTAGCCACCTTCGGCGAGGAGAAATGGGCGCTGGAAGCGGGCACCCTGTTCATCACATTCTGTCTGCTGGTGTTCTCGGAAATCACGCCCAAGGTCGTCGGTGCGACACATCCCGACTGGCTGACGCCGCGCATCAGCTTTATCCTGGCACCATTGCTCCGCATCGCCTTTCCGGTGATCTGGTTCGTCAACCTGTTCGTCACGGCTTTGCTGAAATTACTGCATTTGCAGCCCAAGCCCGGCCATGAACCGGCACATCTTTCTCCAGACGAGTTGCGCTCGCTGGTTCTCGAGTCCGGGCAGTTCATCCCTCAAAGGCACCGCAGCATCCTCATCAACCTGTTCGACCTGGAGCACGTTGCCGTTGATGACATCATGACGCCACGTGGCGAGATCGAGGCGATCGACATTGCGGCGCCAATAGAAACGATACGCCAGCAATTGGCCACCAGTTACCACACGCGACTGCCGGTGTTCGAAGGCGACCCCGGCAATGTAGTCGGAATATTGCATCAACGTCGGCTGCTCGCCGGCATTATCGGCGGCGAGTTCGACATTGACGCCCTTCGCCAGCATCTGGTGGCACCTTATTACATTCCCGCCGCCACGCAGGTATACGAACAGCTGCGCTATTTCCAGGAGAATCGCCAGCGGCTCGGTCTGGTTGTCGACGAGTATGGCGAAATCGAAGGCTTGGTGACGCTTGAAGACATCATCGAAGAAATCATCGGCAAGTTCACCACCAACCTGCCGGATGGCGAGGCGCTCGAGTGGGGCAGTGCCGACAGCGTTCTCGTCGATGGCGGACGCAGCCTGCGCCAACTGAATCGCCAACTGGGACTGAAGCTGCCCCTCGATGGCCCGAAGACCTTGAATGGTCTGCTGCTCGATTATCTGGAGGACATACCCGAGGCCGGCGTCAGCGTACGCATCGATGGCGTGCGAATGGAAATCGTCCAAACCGAGAACCGAAAGGTCAAGCGCGTATGCATTATGCGTCCGAGTGCTACGCAACGCCTGTAGTGCCGTGGCGACATGGGCCGAACAGCCGGCTTTACAAACCATCGACAGGCGGGCATCATCGGCCAGGTTTCGGGCCAAACAACCTTGGCGGACAGGCATATCGATCGCATGACAGCGTCACTGCAAACAACGCTTAGCGGACTCGCCCGCGCACTCGTGCAGCAAGGTCGTCTGAAAGAGGGCGAGGCTACCAGGCTGTCGGGACTGGCGCGCCCTGACAGCGGTGGATTTGTCGGCCAACTGGTTGCCAGCGGCGGCATGAAGCCACGCGAAGTTGCCGTATTTGCGGCAGAAACGTTTGGCTATGCGCTGCTTGACCTGGCGAGCTACGACGAAGCCCAGATTCCCGTCGACGCCATCGACCGCAAACTGATGCAAACGCATCAAGTCGTTGCCTTGACCAAGCGCGGTAATCGCATTTCCGTTGCGTTGGCCGATCCGACGAATCTCCGCGCCCTCGATGAGATTCGCTTTCAGACCGGCCTCGCTGTCGATCCGGTGGTGGTCGAAAGCGACCGACTGCTGGCCCTGGTTGGAAAACTGGTCGAAAAGCCCGAAGCTGCGCTCACGGAATATGCCAACGAAGATCTCAACCTCGAGTTCGAGGATGAAGAAGCCGTGGCGGCGGCAGGCGAAGCTGCCAGCGCCGAAGTCGATGATGCGCCGGTAGTGCGCTTCATCCAGAAAGTTCTGCACGATGCCATCGCTGAAGGCGCTTCCGACATTCACTTCGAGCCGTACGAGAAATACTATCGAGTACGTTTCCGCACGGATGGCGTATTGCGTGAAATTGTCCAGCCGCCATTGGTCATCAAGGAGAAAATCGCTTCGCGCATCAAGGTGATCTCCCGCCTTGACATATCCGAGAAACGCGTCCCGCAGGACGGCCGCATGAAGCTGGTACTGTCGAAAACAAAATCGATCGACTTTCGTGTGTCCACTCTGCCCACCCTGCATGGCGAAAAGATCGTCATGCGCATTCTCGACGCCTCCTCCGCCATGCTCGGTATCGAGGCGCTCGGCTATGAACCAGAGCAACGCGCAGCCATGATGGAAGCCATCGGGCGCCCCTATGGCATGGTCCTGGTAACCGGCCCAACGGGTAGCGGCAAAACGGTATCGCTCTACACCTGCCTCAATTTGCTCAACCAGCCCGGTGTCAATATTGCTACTGCCGAAGATCCGGCCGAAATCAATCTGCCGGGCGTCAATCAGGTCAACGTCAACGACAAGGCGGGCCTGACATTTGCTGCGGCTCTACGCTCGTTTCTGCGGCAGGATCCGGACATCATCATGGTCGGCGAAATACGCGATCTGGAAACTGCGGAGATTTCCATCAAGGCCGCCCAGACCGGCCATTTGGTATTATCTACATTGCATACCAATGATGCGCCGACGACATTATCGCGATTGCAAAATATGGGCGTGGCAGCTTTCAACATCGCTTCGAGCGTGATACTGATCACTGCGCAGCGCCTTGCCCGCCGGCTATGCTCATGCAAAAAACCCGTGTCGATTCCCGCTGAAGCCCTGCTCCAGGCGGGGTTTCTGGAGGAGGAACTGGACGGATTGCAGATTTTCGGGCCGGGCAGCTGCGAGCGCTGCAAGGGCAGTGGCTACAAGGGCCGCGTAGGTATCTATCAGGTGATGCCAATTTCCGACGAAATCGGTCGTATCATCATGGTCGGCGGCAACGCGATAGACATTGCCGACCAGGCGCGGCGTGAAGGTGTCAAGGACCTCCGCCAATCAGGCTTGATCAAGGTCAGCCAGGGCGTAACCTCGCTCGAGGAAGTCCTGGCGAGTACGAACGAATAGGAATCAAGGGGAGTCCATCGTGGCCACCGCTGCCAAATCCAGAACCAAGAACGTTCCATTCAAAGAGTCGACCTTTATCTGGGAAGGTAAGGATAAGACCGGCAAGATCCTGCGCGGCGAAATGCGCGCCGTCGGTGTCTCTTTGGTCCAGACGACGCTGCGTCGCCAGGGTATTGCCGTCAGCAAGATCACCAAGCAGAAATTTGCCCGCGGCGGCAGCGTCACAGAAAAGGACATCACACTATTCACGCGGCAACTCGCCACCATGATGAAGGCCGGCGTGCCGCTGTTGCAGGCTTTCGATATCGTCGGCAAGGGTGCCAGCAATGCCGCTGTCGGCAAACTGTTGAACGAAGTCAAGACGGACGTTGAAACAGGCTCCAGCCTCAACCAGGCTTTCCGCAAGCATCCTCTGTATTTTGATGCGCTCTTTTGCAATCTGGTGGAAGCCGGCGAACAGGCGGGTATTCTCGATACGCTGCTCGACCGCCTGGCGAATTACAAGGAAAAGATTCTCGCCATCAAGTCGAAGATCAAATCGGCGATGTTCTACCCAATATCAATATTGATTGTCGCCTTCATCATCACGGCGGTTATCATGATTTTTGTCATACCGCAGTTCAAGTCGGTGTTCACCAGCTTCGGCGCCGATCTACCAGCGCCAACCCTGTTCGTCATTGCGCTGTCCGATTTCTTTGTCAAATATTGGTACCTCATCTTCGGTGGCCTTGGCATTGGCATTTATGCCTTCTTCTACTTCTGGAAGCGTTCATTGCCGATGCAAATGATTATTGACCGCCTCGTACTGAAGCTGCCAATTTTTGGCGCCGTCATCCGCAAGGCCACCATTGCGCGGTGGACGCGCACGCTTTCAACCATGTTCGCCGCCGGCGTGCCACTGGTCGAAGCCCTCGAATCGGTTGGTGGCGCCGCCGGCAACAATGTTTACAAAGTTGCCACGCGGCAGATCCAAAGCGATGTCAGCACCGGCACCAGTCTCTCGGTAGCCATGCAGAACGCCAATGTTTTCCCCAGCATGGTGTTGCAGATGACGGCAATCGGCGAGGAATCCGGCCAACTCGACAGCATGCTCTCCAAGGTGTCGGATTTCTTCGAGGCCGAGGTCGATGACGCGGTAGCTTCCTTGACGAGCCTGATGGAGCCATTGATCATGGTCGTCCTCGGCGTGCTCATCGGCGGTATCGTCATCGCCCTGTACCTGCCGATTTTCAAGCTTGGCGCGGTCGTCGGTTGATGCTGGTTGTGCTGAATCAGCCCGAGGCATTCGGGCTGATCGCCTTGCTGGTCGGGCTGGCAATCGGCAGCTTCCTCAATGTCGTCATCCATCGACTGCCGATGATGATGGAGCGCGCCTGGCAGGTCGAATGCGCTGAACTGCGTGGCGAGACGCCGGCTGAGCTCGCACCGCTATCGCTGGCGACACCACGTTCGCGCTGTCCGGCCTGCGGTCACGCCATCAGCGCGTTCGAGAACATTCCCATCATCAGTTGGTTGGTCTTGCGCGGACGATGCCAGGCCTGTCATGCACCGATTTCGCTTCGCTATCCGGTCGTTGAGGCGCTGACCGGGGTGCTCTCGGCCTATGTCGCCTGGCACTTCGGCTTCGGCTGGGCAGCGGCCGGCGCCCTGCTCTTTGTTTGGGCCATGGTGGCCCTGACCTTCATCGACACCGACACCCAGCTGCTGCCCGACTCCATCACCCTGCCGTTGTTATGGGCGGGACTACTGTTCAATCTGGGAAACACGTTTACCGATCTGAGCAGTTCTGTCATTGGTGCGGTGGCCGGCTACCTGTCGCTTTGGCTGGTGTACTGGGGATTCAAACTGGCTACCGGCAAGGAGGGCATGGGCTATGGCGACTTCAAGCTTCTCAGCGCAATTGGTGCCTGGCTCGGCTGGCAGATGCTTCCGCTGACGATATTGCTCTCCTCGTTCGTCGGCGCCATCGTGGGGATTGCTTTGATCGTTCTCGCCCGTCATGGTCGTAACGTACCCATCCCATTTGGGCCATATCTTGCAGCGGCGGGCGTCATAGCGCTCCTTTGGGGCCGACCGCTGACGGCGAGCTACCTGCAGTTTCTTGGTTGAATATTCCGCGCCTGACCCCAATTAAGCGCGGTGATACTGCGCTCGAGGCTGTTGGTTCACCTTTAGGCAGCGTCGGTTAAAGTTATAATCTTCGTTTTTCCGGAGCCCGCCATGCCAATCTATGCCTACCGCTGCACCAGTTGCGGTCACGAGAAGGATGTGATCCAGAAAATGACTGATGCGCGACTCACAACCTGCCCCGAATGTCATAGCGAGAGCTTTGCCAAACAGCTGACCGCGGCCGGGTTCCAGCTGAAGGGTAGCGGTTGGTATGCGACCGACTTCAAGGGTGGCGCCAGCAGCAAGTCCGACGGCAAGCCCGCGGAAACCACGACTTCCGAAAGCGCCAGCGTGCCGCCTTGCCAGGGTGGCACCGGCAGTTGCGCCTGTCATTGAAGCGGCAGACCGTTGAAGAAGTATTTCATTACCGGGCTCCTGATCTGGGTGCCGCTGGCGATCACCGTTTGGGTGCTGGCGGCCATCGTGAACACGATGGACCAGACGCTGCTGTTGCTGCCAAGCCAGGTTCGTCCGGAACGGCTGATCGGATTTTATATCCCTGGCATTGGCGTGATTCTGACCCTGCTGGTGGTGCTTCTCACCGGGCTGGTCACCGCCAACCTGGTTGGCCAGCGCCTGGTGCGTTTTTGGGAAGCCATTCTTGCCCGTATCCCGGTCGTCAAGTCGATCTACTACAGCGTCAAGCAGGTCAGCGATACGCTGTTCTCGGGCAGTGGCGTCGCCTTTCGCAAGGTCTTGCTGGTGCGCTATCCGCATCCCGAAGCCTGGTCGGTGGCGTTTCAGACCGGTCATCCGGCGCGCGACGTGGCCGACATGCTGCCCGAGGAACATGTCGGCGTCTTCATCCCGACCACGCC
>CAISUK010000031.1 GCA_903888645.1 uncultured Pseudomonadota bacterium
GATGGTTACGCCTGCGCCATGGGTCAATGTCCTGGCCAATCCCAATTTCGGCTCCGTCGTCAGCGAATCCGGGGCAGCCTATACGTGGTACCAGAACGCCCACGAGTTTCGCCTGACGCCGTGGTACAACGACGCAGTCAGCGACGTCAGCGGTGAATGCTTCTATCTCCGCGACGAAGAAAGCGGAGTTTTCTGGTCGCCGATGCCATCGTTTCGGTGGAGGAGCTCGACTTGGCCAAGCGTACGGCGCGGCGCAAGAATATAGATATTGAAGAGGTATTGATCGGCGATCTGCAAGTCAAGACAGAATTGCTCGGTGCGGCACTATCCAAGTTCTTCGAGGTTCCGTACGAAGCCTATCGAGCCGAGCGACTGCGCCCGAGCGAATTGTTGCGGAACCTCAAGCGCGACTTTCTCGAGCAGAACCTGTGGTTGCCGATCGACGAAGGGCGTGATGGCATTGTCATTCTTTCGCCGGATCCGGAACGTGTCAAGAGCGCCCGCGTCGTCAATAACGTGTTTATCCGGGCACGACTGGTTTATCGCGTCACGACGATGCGCGAATTCAGGCAGACGCTCGATCAATTTTTTGCCGGCGGTTCGCTGACCGACTCGACCTCGGTCGGCGATCTGCTCTCCGGACTGGACGATGCCGATCTTGATTACGATCGTGCCGAAGACACGGCTTCGGCGGCGGCCGACAACGAACTGGTCAAGCTGGTCAATAAGGTCATTGTCGAAGCCTACCAGCAAGGCGCTTCCGACATTCATGTCGAGCCCGGACCCGGCAAGGAAAAGACGCTGATCCGTTTTCGCAAGGACGGCACGCTGGTGCCATATATTGAAGTCCCGTCGAGCTATCGCAACGCTTTGGTGGCGCGCATCAAGATCATGTGCGACCTGGACATTTCGGAGCGGCGGAGGCCGCAGGACGGCAAGATCAAGTTTCGCAAGTTTGGCCCGCTTGACATCGAATTGCGGGTGGCGACGATTCCCTCCTCGGGTGGCGTGGAAGACGTCGTCTTGCGCTTGCTCGGCACCGGCGAGCCGATCCCCCTCGACAAGCTCGATGTGCTACCCGACAACCTCAAGCGCCTGACCCAGGTGATCCGCAAGCCCTACGGGCTGTTTTTCGTCTGCGGCCCAACTGGCTCGGGCAAGACGACTTCACTGCATTCGATACTGAGCAGCCTCAACACCCCCGATGTCAAAATCTGGACGGTTGAGGATCCGGTCGAAATCACCCAGAAAGGCTTGCGCCAGGTACAGGTCAACAGAAAGGCCGGACTCGACTTTCCAGTCATCATGCGCTCCTTTCTCCGCGCCGATCCGGATGTCATCATGGTCGGCGAAATGCGCGACCGCGAAACCGCCGCCATCGGTATCGAGGCCTCGCTGACAGGCCATCTGGTGTTTGCCACGCTGCATACCAACACAGCGCCCGAGTCGGTCATCCGCCTGCTCGATATGGGCATGGACGCGTTCAATTTCTCGGATGCCCTGCTCGGTATCCTGGCGCAGCGCCTGGCCAAACGCCTTTGCGTCAAGTGCAAGCAACCCTACGCCGCCAGCGCCGAGGAGATGCGGCTGTTCTTTGAGGAATATTGCGAGGAACTGCCGCAGTCGGCCGTCTACCGCAAAGACCCGGAAGCCGCTGTCGCCGCTGTTCATGAAGAATTGCGTCGCCAATATGCCAATGAAAAAGGGCAATTCACCTTGTGCCGGCCCAAGGGTTGCCCGGAGTGCAGTAACACCGGCTACAGGGGGCGCATCGGCCTTCATGAACTGATGGTCGGTACCGACCGCATCAAGCGCCTGATTCTCGAACATGCCCACGTCTTCGACCTGTTCGCCGCCGCCCTCGATGACGGCATGCGCACCCTGAAAATGGACGGCATGCAAAAGACGCTGCTCGGCCTCACCGACCTCAAGCAAGTACGGGCGGTCTGCATCAAGTAGTCGGCCGAGCGCGCCCTTGAAGCTGCTTGGAGCAATTCGCCGGCAGCGGCAGGGCTTGGTGAAGTGGTTGGCCGCCGCGCATCTGCGTTATGATTGCGTCCCCCATCCTTGCGAGGCAAGCGATCATGGCCGGACTAGACCGAAACTCGCCTAATCCCACCGAAATAAAACTGCATCAAAAGTCGCACGTGCTAGAAATCGGCTTTTCTGACGGTAGCGTATTCAAGCTGCCTTATGAGTTTCTTCGCGTGTACAGCCCGTCAGCAGAAGTTCGCGGCCATGGCCCTGGCCAGGAAGTGCTGCAAACGGGGAAGCGCGAAGTCACGATTACCAGTCTGGACCCGGTGGGAAACTACGCCGTCAAGCCGACTTTTTCCGATGGCCATGATTCGGGCATTTATTCGTGGGATTTGCTGCACCAGTATGGAACCAATTTCGCTGCGATGTGGGAGCACTATCTCGAGCGAATCGCGGTTGCCAATGCCAGCCGTGATTTCAACGCGGCTGGCGAGCCGGCAGAGGCTGTTGCCCAATGCGCATCGGGTGGAAGCGGCGGCTGTGGACACTCACATTGACTATTCAGTAAGCGCCTGGGCGATAACGACCTATGGGTGACAACACGCATTTTGGTTTTCAGGAGGTTCCTGAAGAGGAAAAGGCACAGCGCGTCGCCGGTGTCTTCTCGTCGGTTGCCCAGAAGTACGATGTCATGAATGACCTGATGTCCGGCGGATTGCATCGATTGTGGAAAGCTTTCGCGATCGAATTGTCCGGTACGCGAAAAGGTCAGCGCGTGCTGGATGTTGCCGGTGGCACCGGCGACTTGTCGCGAGCCTTCGCCCGCCGCGTTGGTTCTGCCGGCCAGGTGTGGTTGACCGATATCAACAATGCCATGTTGACGGTGGGGCGCGACCGCCTTCTTGACCATGGGCTGATGCTGCCGGTGACACAGTGCGACGCCGAAAAACTCCCTTTTGCCGACAATTATTTTGACTGTGTCTGCGTTGCTTTCGGACTGCGCAACATGACGCACAA